>JAOZSY010000028.1:13237-17572 GCA_029939445.1 Bacteroidales bacterium | reverse complement strand
CACATCATCAAAATCGGGCATTCCAAAGGTGTACTGATATTCTCTTACATCATCAACAGAAAGTCCATCTTTTGATCCGAAAGGAGTGCCAATATATTTACCTGATTTTTTCATTACAGAAGTTAACTTTGTAGCAAAACTATCGTAATTTGAACTTACCTTTGGATAATCATCTCTGAAATAAGCATTACCCCAATATTTAGGATTAGTATAAGTAATTTGTATTTTTCCGCCTTCTACAGTAAGAGCAACACGCAGTGCTGCAGCAAAACCTGTTAAGCCTTTTACTTTCTTTACCGCATTAGTTAAGTCGGAATTGCTAATTATTATGATACTTCTGTTTGCATCATAAGCAGGGTTATATTCTCCCAATATCTTAAATCCTTCAGCTTTAAGATTAGTTATTACCATTGCTTTAGTTTCCTTTAAGCTTTTGCCACATTCCGATCCCAATATATATGGTTTCAATACTTGGGCATTGATGCTTGCACTTATTATTAGTGCGACTACGATTAATAATAAATTCTTCATATTTTATAATTTGTTTAGTGTTATTAACTTCACAAAAATAGATAAATATTGTTTATTGATTAACATTTATTTGCCAACATCAATCTTACTATTATTAATTACAAATACTAATACGTGATAATTAGGGCCTTATAATAAATTTACTAGGGAGGTCAGTAATGAAACTGATATATTTATGTTTTTTTAATAACACTGGTGTTAATTTGTATATTTTAATTGAGATTTTTTTAAAAATTAAGCGAAATAGGATGATTAATTAAAAGAATATCCAAATCCTGTGGAGAAGTTATAATCCTTTGTCTGTGCATTTACATCAACAGGCATACTATCGTATTGGAAGTATACTTTGCCAAAGATATAAAAATCAGCAAATACTTCTACTCTTGCATCAAGTCCACTATCAAAACGCCATCTTCCTTTAGTTTTTAAGTTAGGAATTACGTTTGCATAAAAATCTATGGAAATTTCAGGACTTTTATATTTAAAAACGGAAAAATTTCCTCCAAGAACTACTTCGTAATTTGTGTTGTATGTTGTATTATCAATACCGCGCTCTATGTTAGCAGAAAGACCCATAACATAATCTAAGAATGTACGGTTAGTTTGCATTATATAATTCTTGAAAGTGATTGCACTTAACCAACGTGATTGAAGTCCTAGAGCAGTATTTGACCCTCTACCAACAGTCCCTATTAAGCGCCATCTTGGACTTATAAAATATTCATTGGATAGTTCAATATCAGATTTGGAAGTATATTCTAAGGAATCAAGTTCCTGCCATGTGTCAAGATTATTATACTTAAACTTCCAATACCATTTTTCCTTTCGGTAATTTACTTGCCCACTACCATTAACTCTAAAC
The DNA here is from genome assembly GCA_029939445.1 of Bacteroidales bacterium. Classification (GTDB taxonomy): domain Bacteria; phylum Bacteroidota; class Bacteroidia; order Bacteroidales; family UBA1556; genus UBA6267. Next base: position 16,179 of record JAOZSY010000028.1, on the reverse strand, counting down.
ATCTTTGTAGCACTAGAGTAATCGAGGCTTAAATCTACTTTTCCATCAAGTCTTAGCCAAAATGTATTATTAATTGGAAATATCTCGGTGATATCAGTTACTCTTATAAGGTCTCTTTGGTCTAATAGACCAATTTTTAATTCTCCCCAATTGCTTGAACTATCAATATCGCCATAATAGACTTCATTATGTTTTGTTAGTATTCTTAAGAACTTATTTGATATAAGACTCTTGATCTCTTCATTTTCAACCTTTATAGTACCCATGCCGTCCATCTTGAAATATAGCAAGCCTTGTGAGAATTTTTTAACCTCACCAGTTAAAACATTACCATTTGTATGAAAGAGTGTATCTGTCTTTTGCGCATGCAATTTTGTAATAGCAATAATGCTAAATACTAGAATAAAAGATAGTAAAATGGTAAATTTCCCCATGTGGCAAAAGTAGTAATATTTTTTACAAGAAAAGATTGTCTAATGATTTAATACAGCTACTTAATGTATCGCCATACGATAACACTCCATCTTGATGTCCTCCCATTATTATTACTCCTGATGCATTATCTGCTTTATTAACGATAGCCATAATTGCGTCGGCCATTGCCTGTGTTCCATATTCAGCATTTGGTGGGGTAGTGGGTAGCTTATTAATATGATTTTCCCATAAATTACTATTGTGAATATGAATAACTGCATTTATTTTTTTATTGCTTTTATATATTGCTGCATGCGATAGCGATTCTGAAGATGCTAGCTTCTCTCCCTCACATTCTAATGCATTATTGCTTATGTCAAAAGAAATAATACGTGAGTAATCTTGGGTCTTAAGTGTAGGGATTCCGCCCGTAGCTGATGCCGAAATAATAAATTCATTATTGTCATTACTCCTAAAACTTATATTGCCAAAACCTATTCCATCGGCTCCCACACCAATATAATTATTGTCAAAACATATCTTACGAGATGGATTTATTATCTCAAATTCCTCTTTTGAAATTAGCTTAGAGTTTATTTTAGAGGCAGTAAACTTTATTATTCCTTCCATATAAATTATTGTTTTCTAGCATAAAAAAACGGAAGAATAATATTATACTCCCGCCTTTAGTTTTATTATATGATTATAGGTTTTCTAATAGAAACTTAGTCATTTTATTATAAAGGTGTAATCGAGTATTTCTTCCTTGAAAAATACTGTGGTCGTTGTTTGGGTAGAATTGCATATCAAATTCCTTATTCTCACGAACAAGTGCTGTTATTAAGTCCATAGAATTCTGTACATGTACATTATCATCAGTTATACCATGCACTAATAAGTAATTTCCCTTAAGTTTTTCAACGTGGCTTATTGGGCTATTATCATCATAACCGTCAGCATTTTCTTGTGGAGTACGCATAAATCTTTCAGTGTATATATTGTCGTAATATCTCCAATTAGTAACCGGTGCGACAGCAATTCCTGTTTTAAAATAATCAGCTCCTTTGGTCATGCATAATGTACTCATATACCCACCGTAGCTCCATCCAAATATTCCAATTCTGCTTCCGTCAATATAATCAAGAGATGATAAATATTTTGCAGCATTTATTTGATCCTCTACTTCGTATTTTCCCAACTGCTGATAAGTCATTTTCTTAAATTCTTCACCACGGAAACCAGTTCCTCTATTATCTACAGAAACAACGATATATCCTTTTTGTGCTAGCATCTGAAACCATGCATAATTAAACCAACCCCATGAGTTTTTTACTGTTTGTGAGCCAGGCCCACCATATACATACATTAGTACAGGGTATTTTTTACTTTCATCAAAGTTTGGTGGCTTTATAATTGAAGCATTAAGCTCAATATCATCAGTAGTTTTTATTTTAAAGAATGTCATATCTGTAAATTGATATTCTTTCATGGTATTCTTGAATTTACTATTATCTTCAAGAACGTATATTTCCTTGCCTTTTACATTATTCATGCTAATATAATGTGGCGTATTAGCTGTGGTGTTTGTGTTAGTAAAATATTTGAAATTAGAAGAAAAAACAGCACTATTTGTACCTTCAATATTAGAAAGCTTATTCATTTTACCATTCTTCATATTTACTTCAAATATCTCTCTATTCATTGGTGATGAATATGCAGCTTTAATATATAGCTTATTATTCTTTTGGTCAACTCCCAAAAGTGATTCCACATCATATTCTCCTTTGGTAAGCTGCTTTTTTTCTTTGCCATCCATACCATATAGGTATACGTGATTAAATCCATCTTTTTCCGAAGTAAAGATAAAAGACTTACCATCTTTCATAAATATAAGGTTGTCGGTAATGTCGATATAGTATTTATTATTCTCGCTATAAAGCACCTCTGTTTTGCCATTTGTAGCATCTGCCAAAAGTATTTCCCAATGGTTTTGTAAGCGATTCAATCTTTGGATAGAAAGCTCAGTGTTTTTAGTAGTCCAATCGATACGTGGAATATAAATATCAGTTTCTTCTCCAATATCCATAGTATTGGTTTTGCCACTAGCAAGCTCATAGGTGTGCACGCTTATTATCGAATTATCTTCTCCTGCTTTTGGGTATTTATATTCATAAATTCTAGGATAAAGGTCTCCGAAATATTCTAGCTGATATTCTTTTACATCAGATTCATCAAATTTCAAAAAAGCAATATAACTGCCGTCAGGCGACCATTTAAAAGCATCAGTAAAAGCAAATTCCTCTTCATAAACCCAATCACAAGCACCATTGATAATTTTATTCATTTCGCCATCAGTAGTAATGGCTTTCTCGTCTCCAGAAGTTAAATCCTTAATGTAGATATTGTTCTCGCGTACAAAAGCAATTTTATCAGCATTGGGAGAGAATGTTGCCAATTGCTGAGCTCCATTTTCCGATACTTTTTCTAGTTTCTTAGCCTTTAAATCATATACATAATACTCAGCAGTA
>JAOZSY010000028.1:0-13137 GCA_029939445.1 Bacteroidales bacterium | reverse complement strand
TCCAGATGTCTTCAAGAGAAATTTGTTTTTCAGTTTCAGTATTTGTCTTTGCTTGTGCAAATGATGCAGTAACCACTGCAAATATTAGGGCTATACTTAAAAAAATATTTTTCATTTATTGTTTGTGTTTTGTTATTTGTAATGAGTTAATAAATATTTATCTATTAGGGATTCTAAGGTTCTAATTCAATTTTCAAAATTATATAAAAAAAGAATAATAAATCTAATTAATTTTAGTCATATTATTATTATGAAATTGCTATAATTTTATCATAGGCTTACGCCTGCCATCCATCCCTACGGGAGGAAATCCGGTAGGCGGGCTAATGATAAGAAATATATTACTATTTTTCGCTTGCAGAAAGTAGTTAATTAGATTAATTCGATGACTTTTTATAAATATATTTCAATTAAGTACAGCATTTAATGATTTTAGGAGTATAATTAACATACTAAAGATCTATATAATACATCATTTAAATGAAATTGCCATTAGGTTTTATCAATTTTAGAAATCAGTAACTATAATTTCTACACGTCTATTTTTCTGCATTTCGCTCTGCTTAGTTGCATCAGGGTAAATCATTTCGGAATATCCAACTCCAAAAAAATCAAGCCTACCCTCTGATATCCCTCTTTTGATAAGATAGTCCGAAACTGCTTTTGCCCTATCAATTGATAGTTGATTATAATACTCTTCACTCTTTTGTCGGTAACTGCCATTAGGCCTATTTACGTGGCCAATAATTTTAATTTTTAATGATGGGTTTTCTTTCATAACCCTCAGTAGTTTCATTAGTATATTTTTGTACTGCCCAGTAAATTGTGCTGTTCCTCCTCTAAAATATAATTTCTTAAGCTCAAAACTAGCTCCCACATTGGCCATTGTTAATACAACAGTTTTTGTAATAAGTGAGTCGTCATCATGTGCCCTTATGCTTAATTCCTCAAGTAAGTAGTTGTCTTTCTTTATTCTTAGTTCATAAAATTCACCAATATTTAATGGCATAAATAACGAAGAGCCGCTCTTAATAGTAGTATCCGTATTATGGTCTTTATCAAAATGAATAATAGTAATATCGGCTTCTAAAAGTTTATTAGTTTTATTCTCAACAATATTTAGATTCAGTTTTGGCTTAGTAGTTCTTATACGTTCTTTTTTTATAGGTCCATATTCAAAACTAATGGAATGACCACCAGTGCCACCATATACATTATCGAGCAGTAGAATGTATTTTACACCTTTTTTTATAACTACTGATTTGCTAAAATTATCGCCCTTGCCTTCGTGCACATATTCTTGAATCGCATAATCGTTAAGCCCTGTAATGCCATCAGCATATACCTTAGTTCTGGAGATATTTGTTCTAATGGGTTTAATGGTTTTATTTTTAATGCCATTGCAGCAATCGTTTGTTGGGCATTCAAATAATATAAAATCATAATCGTCAGTAGCTTTATCTGGGCTAATTGTAAAGCTTAATAAAGCATTTTTTTCTGGAACAAAACTATACCAAACAGTATAATGCTCATTCTCAAAGTAGTAAATATCTCTTTTATTCGAACTTATTTCATTAATGCTTCCGAAAGAAATTGGTGCTGAGGCTGCAATATTCATCCTTCCACTTATATCAATGGCAGAATTACAATCGGCATTCTTCTCAGTAATGATTATCTTTTGAGAAAATACAGGCTCTGTAATAATAAAAAGTAGAGTTATTATTAGGGTAAATCTAAGCTGGTGAAAATACTTTATGTTCATTGTCAAAATTATTCACTTTATTATTGAAATTCAAAGATAGTAAAACTTTCACTTTGTGAGTGAATAGATTAGTTAGTCTTTTATTGTTTTTGGTTTAGAATAATAAGAGCTTTATTTATTTATGATAAAATAATTTGCCCATAGCCAGTAGACCAACAAATGTAAAAATAGCAAAAATTATGCTGCTGACTGCTATTTGCATTCCCCCCGAAAGGATATGCCCACTTGTGCAACCACCAGCCATTCTTGCTCCAAAAACAAGAATAAATCCACCAATAAAGGCCCAGATAATTCTTTTTATTGCAGACGATCCTTTATAGTACTCCCATCGGCTGTATATTAGAGCAAACTTGAACTCTTTTTTTATTAGGGAAATAAGAAGAGCTGCAATAAATGCCCCACTCAAAAATATTAACTCCCAATTTCCAGGAGTTTCAATTTTTGCAAAATAATCATTATTGGTTATTCCTGATAATAGATCTGCTAAATATGGAAAAGATGTTGATGCGCCAATGGGTCGATTAGTTGTGATGGATAAAAATACAATTGGATTCAATATTCCTAATCCAATACCAGTAACAACCCATTTACTATCACTTTTAGTGCTTTCTTTTTTATTTATCCAAAAAGCTAGAACTATCATTAATAATCCTATAAATGTAATAAGGATATAATATAAAGAATTAGTTCCCATAAGTGAATTTAATGAAATACTGCCATAATTGGGACCAAGAAAATTACCAATAAATGGTAATAATAGAGTAAAAACTAATCCGCCAATCAATCCGCCAATTATACCTACAAATGCATCAATAGAACCTTCTCCCAATGAAATTGCGAGTGTTCCAGGACAGTACCCCAATATTGCCATTCCAAATCCAAAAAGTAATCCTCCAAGAATAATACCTCCCAGAATCAATGGTTTTACATGAAAGGAAGCTAGTCCCAATCCTATTTCTAAACCTAGTATAATAATACCGATGCCTATTGCAAGACCTATAGTTTTAATAACTGTAAAATCCTCTAAAGTTGCCATTCCACTTATTACATCATTTCTATTAACCTTACCATATTGCATTAGAAAGCCAAATAATAAGCCGAAAATTAAAATCGTTACCATAATTATTTTCTATTTTTAAGTTGTTAATCCTACCTCTTTATAATTGTTGAATTATAGATTAATGTTTGATCTTTCTTAAAGATATTGATATAATATGACCCATTAGCAATATCATTAGCTTCCCATTTATAGGAGCTGTTATCTCCATTATTTACAAAGTCGAAAGTATGAACAATTCTACCAATGGTATCGTAGATTATTCCATGAGCAGGAAAACTAAAATCCCCCTCAATATTGAAAATAGCGTCGCTAGGATTAGGGCTAACTTTTATTTCTAAATCCTTTATGGAAGTATTATCTATGCTTAAATAATTAAAATCGTAGACAGCAATTGTGTATTCTCCTGGTTTAGCATCCTCAACTTTTAAGTATCCTGCTACCCAACTTCCACTTTTCACAAAAGCTATCTTTTGCCAGTCGAACTCAGCATTTGGTCGGTATAATACTACTACAGAATCATCAGGCGATATTATAATTTCATTATCGAGACCTGAAGATCTCCAATAACGAAAACTAGCATTTACTTTAAAATTATCAGTATTGTTTGCTGCAATAGTCCAATATCTATTATTGGAAATTCTCATCCCATCGTAGGATGTACCAGCAGTATCGGGTGCAGCCCAGTGATGTGTAATCTGAAATAATGCCGAATCAGTTATTTGCTCTATTTCCATTTTGAAATATAACTGAGAGTAATCCTTATTCCCAGTATTTTTTATTACTAAATCGTAGTCAATAGTTGCATCAGCAATAGTGTGATTTAAGTCTGTAAAAACAACTGTAGGCTCAAAATCAAGATTAAAATCCTCGCTACCACTTTGCCCAGAGAATTGTAGGATAGTATCTTTTCTGTTCCATGCATCATCCATAAATGTAATTGGCATTCTATTGCTATTTGCATAATTGGGTTTATGATGAAGTCCTTGACGAGCTTTCACATTAACTAAAGTATAAATACTTGCTGAAGGTAATATTGCCCACGAGTTTGCATAAAATTCTGAAAAACCTTCTTCAAAAACCCATGAGTCGAAAAAATCGTTCATATTTATACCAGTATTGGAAGTAATAAAATCTCTAAACTGAATAGAAGTTTGATCGCTAAAAGCTTTCTGCGACATATATGCTCTTAGCATACTAAAGAATTTGTCATCTCCCAAATATCCTCTTAAACTATGTGCTATGGTTGCGCCCTTTTTATATACAGTGCTGCCATAAGTATAGTCATGTGGTACTCCTGCAACTGCTCTATAACCGCCATCACTAATATGTGCACTTTTGATAACATTATAATGCATATCACGCATATAATCCACATAATTGTCGCGGCCATATACGTATTCCTGATACATTGATTCCGAAAAACTAGCCCAGCCTTCGTTTAGCCACATATCGGGGGCACTATGGCAGGTTACCAAGTTGCCAAACCAATGGTGACTGAGCTCATGAGCAATAAGTGTTTCATAAGTTTTGCTGCCATTTATATAGCCAGAGCCAATATGTATGCTTGTGGCATGCTCCATTGCGCCAGAGTTAAAAGGTACGCCTACATAACCAATGCGTTCCCAACGATATGGCCCGTAGTAGTATTCAAAAGCTTCGAGAATAACCTTTAAGTTTTCGAAGCTACCATTTGCAGCAGCTATTTTATCTTGAGTAACATATATTGAAATGGGAATACTATCGCCAGTCATGGAAATAAATGTGTCCATAACAGCCACATACGGACCAATGGCGACACTTGCCAAATATGTTGGGATATCATTATGTAGCTCCCAAGTATAAGTTTTAGTATTTGTAGCTGTGGAGGTATTTGATAAAGTGCCATTGCAAATAGCAGTTTTATTATTTTTTACCGTAATCTCAAAATCATAAGTAGCTCTATCGGTAAAATTATCGGCACAAGGATACCAAATTCTACCATAATTATGTGGGTCGTCCTGCATTCCTACTGCCATATTAAAAGCAAAGGTAGAGTCGTTGCTAAAATAAAAACCTCCCCAGCCCGATGGGTCTTTCTGTGGATTGCCATGGTAAAATACTTGACAAATGATAGTGTCGGTAGTATTTATGCTGCTATTCAGTGGAATATAAATGAGTGTATCATTATAAGTCCAGTTTGTAATTGTACTATTGTCAATAATAATAGAATCAACAATTAAACTTTGTAAATCAAGGGAAATAAAGTTAGTATTATTAGCTTTTGGAATAATGCTAAGAGTAGTATTTCCTTCAATTTTGTGCTGACTTAGATATATTATATCCAAATCAATATTATAGTGTAATACGTCAATACTATCCGATGCGCTTGCTTTAGTTATTACATTAAAGTGTGAGCATTGTACTTGAGCATTTGATTTTAATGCTATTAGCGTTATTATTAGGATTAATAAATATCTCATTTTATATGTTTTTATTTTAGAAATAAATAAATATTTTGCTTTAAAAATAGTAATAAATTTGAGCTCTAAAGTAATAATATTATAGCAATAGAATATAGATAATAATAATATCACGAATGAAATATAAGTTAATATTAATTCTAAGCATTGTTCTTGCTCAGCAATATTCTGTAGCTCAATCAGTTTGGACTCTTGAGCAATGTATAGAATATGGGCAATCTCATAATCTAGATTTACAGCAGAACAAACTTCAATTAGAGATTCAGGAGTATAACCTATCTCGTTCGAGAGCTACAATGCTACCAAGCCTAAATGCTAATGTAAATGATGTTGTGAATTGGGGAAAGAGTGTGGATAGATATACCAATCAATTTGCCGATACAAGAACAAACTCTGTAAACTTATATCTACAATCGAGCCTTACATTATTCAATGGTTTTAAACTTCTTAATTCTGTAAAGAAGAATAAGCTAGAATTGGCTGCTCAGCGTTATGATATGGATTATCAAGAGGATATGAAGGCGATGGATATAACAACTGCTTTCCTACAAATACTTTATAATAAGGAGAATCTTAAAAACAAAACTGATCAACTTAGTTTGACCCAGATGCAGGTAGATAGAACAGAGAAACTTGTGAATGCAGGAAGTGCAGCAAAGGGTGATTTGTATAATATAAAATCGCAATTGGCAACGGAGCAAGCTCAAGAGATTGAAGCGGAGAATAAACTTATGCTTTCTGTTCTGAAAATAAAGCAGATGATGTATTTACCTGGCGATACAGCTTTTGATATTACGGCTCCTGATATGGAGCTTGTTGATGGCTTTGGCGAACTACAAAATCCAAATGTAGTTTACCAATATGCTTTGGAGAATAGACCAGAAATTAAAAGTGCTGATATGCGCGTTCAGAGTGCACATAAAGATTTGAGTATATCAAAAGGAGGAGTTTCGCCAAATCTAAGTATTTCTGCTAGTTTGGGAAGTGGTTATTCTGGAGCAAATAGCATTCTTGATGGCTCCCCAGTACTTACTGGCTTTAATCCTAATGGGGATATTACAATGGGTGGTGATGTTGTATTAACTCCCGATTTTACGTATAATACTAGGCCTAAAGCATGGGACGATCAGTTGATAGATAATAAGAACTATTCCATAGGATTATACTTATCAATACCAATTTTTAATGGTTTGCAAACTCACTCGGTAATAGGGCAGTCCGAAATAGCAAAGAAGAAAGCTGAGCTAAATTTAGAAAATGCTAAATGGCAAATGCGACAAACCATAGAGCAGGCTTATGCTGATGCTCGATCGGCTTATAAGCAATATGAGGCTTCAGCTTTGCAAGTAGATGCATTGTCGGAGGCTTTTAATTATGCAGAACAAAGGTATGCTGCCAAAATTATTACTGCCTTTGAGTATAATGACTCAAAAATAAAACTCGATATTGCCACTAGTGAAATGCTTAATGCTAAATTTAATTATGTATTTAGGGTTAAGGTGTTGGATTTTTATTCTGGCAAGCCACTAAAATTATAATAAGATATTTTTTATTCAGAAGACGTTTATTTATATAAGAAATGAAAAAAACTAAAGATACTAAAAAGAGAAATATTATACTGATAAGCATAGCTGCTATAATTGTAGTTGTGCTTGTAGTTGCCAAAAAACAGGGACATCTAGGGTCTGAAGAATTGCTAAAAGTAAGCACGCAAGAGGTAAAAATAGGTAGTATTATAGAATCAATAACAGCAAGCGGAAAAATACAGCCAGAGCGAGAAATTCTTATAGCTCCTGATGCTTCGGGCGAGATAAAAGGTATTTTTGTAAAGGAGGGTGATAGCGTAAAGGAAGGTCAACTATTGCTAAAAATTAATCCTGATATTTATTTGAGTTCTATGGATAAAGTTCGTGCTAATTTGAATTCATCAAAAGCTAATTTGGCAAATTCAAAGGCAAGGTATTCGCAGAGCAAATCGCAACTTCTAAAGGCAGAGAATGATTTTAAAAGGAAAAAGCAATTACATGATAAGGAAGTAATATCGGATTCTGATTTTGAGGCTGCAGAGTCTACTTATGAGGTGGCAAAAGCTGATGTTGAAGCTGCTAAGCAGAGTGTAGAGTCATCAAAATACCAAGTAAAAAATGCAGAGGCTTCTTTGCGCGAGGCTAAGGATAATCTTACTAAAACGGCTGTTTATTCTCCTTTGGATGGAACGGTATCTAAGTTATCGAAAGAAGTAGGCGAGCGTGTTAGTGGTGCGTCACAATTCTCTGCAGGATCGGAAGTTATGCGTATTGCTAATCTTAATAATATGGAGGCTCAGGTAGATGTTAGCGAGAATGATATTATAAGAGTTAACCTTGGCGATACAGCCCTTATTGAGGTTGATGCTTACTTGGGGCGCAAGTTTAAAGGTTTGGTAAGTGAGATTGCAAATTCGGCAAATCTTTCGGGACAGGGAACTGATCAGGTTACAAATTTTGTTGTAAAAATAAGAGTTCTTATTTCCTCATATAATGATTTATTGGATTTAGAAAATCCTAATTTATCGCCTTTCAGACCGGGTATGTCGGCAAGTGTAGAAATATTAACTACCTACGAAAATGATATAGTTACTGTTCCAATTCAGGCAGTTACTACTCGTATTGATACCTCTTCGTGGACAGGTAATGGCGAAGCAAAAAATAAGTTTGTTCCAGAAAAGAATGATTCTAAAGTTGTTTTAGAGAACGAAACTAAAACCTTTGTTTTTGTGTATTCTGATGGAAAAGTACAGCTTAGAGATATTAAAATCGGAATTCAAGACACAGAGTTTTATCAAGTGCTTAGTGGTTTGGAAGAAGGCGATGAAGTTGTTACTGCTCCCTATCGTGCAGTGAGTAAAAAACTTAAAAACAATCAGCCGGTAAATAAGGTCGATAAATCTGAACTGTTTAATTAGTGGAATTACCGTATTGTATAATATAATTGGGTTATTCAGAAATAATTAATTAACCTTCATTCTGTCATTTATTAAATCATAATTAAACTCTTGAATCAAACTCATAATACGTTTCTTCTTGTCAGTAATGGTGTCGGGCTTTGCTTCTAATATTAGAGTCAATTTACTGCGCAATACTACCGAATCGTTTTGAGTGCTAAATTGAATAATATCATCTCCAGAAATATATTGATAAATTCCTGTATTATACGATATGGATTCATGATATTTTGTATCCGAAAAAACGCTATTTCCCAAGGAATAATAAGCTTTAGGATAGGCCAAATAATCCATAATAGAAGGCAGAATATCTATCTGCTGACTTGTTTTATTATATTGCCCAATTAGGGAATCTTTTGGCATATAGTATAAAATAGGTATTGCGTATTTTCCACCTTCATTATTAAAATCTTCATCAGTTATTTCAGAAGTATGGTCGGCAGTAATCACAAATAAAGTATTATCAAACCACTGCTTAGTACTAGCATCTTTGAAAAACTGCTGCAAGGCATAATCGCTATAGGCAATGCTCTGCTGTATTTCGCCGGGTCCTTTAGGGAATTTATTCTTAAATTCTGTAGGAATAGTATAAGGGTGATGTGCCGATAACGAAAATATTGAGGCAAAAAATGGCTCAGGTTTTATGGATAATTGTTGCTCGAAATAGCTAAAAAATTTATGGTCAAAAATTCCCCATTTGCCATCAAAATCCTCAGGCTTATTATACTCATTTCGTCCATAATAGTTATCAAATCCTATTGAAGCCATAAAGTTATTAAAACCCATGGTTCCATTATTTCCACCATGAAAAAATGAACTTGAATATCCTTCTTTTTTTAATAAACTAGCAATACTATTAATTCTATTTGCAGAATAGTTGGATGAGATAAAGGCGTCATTAAAAAGGGTAGGGAAGGATGCAAGAATTGCAGGAATTCCTTCTATGGACTTTCTTCCGTTGGCATAAGCTTGCTCGCAAACTAATGATTGTGTGCATAGCGAATCCAGAAATGGTGTAAAGCCTTTTCCTTGTAAGTTTTTATTAAAGTAAGCGCTATGCTCTTTCGACATGCTTTCCATAATAATAATTACAACATTCAAAGGTCTAAAGCTTAGAGTGTCTTTTGGAATATGGTCAACAGTTATTAAGTCTTCCATTCGCTCGTATGGGAAATACTCTTTTAGTCTAACTTTGTGTTTTCCAATGGTTTTAATAATTGTAAAACTTGTATTTAGTACCAATGCTTGATTCTCTGTTTTAGTATATTTATTTGCATCAATAATAGAAATTGGGCGAAGCTGAAATCCTCCTCTTACACCTACTGTTGTTATGCTAAGAAAAAACAATGCAAACAAAAGCCGCTTTATACTAAAAGAATAAGATGTGCTAATATTATCTTCTTTAATATTCGTGTTTTTGCTAAAGAATATTAGGCTTATTATTAATGCAATACCAAGAATAGAAATATACCAAAAATCGAAAATAAATCCTGAAATAATGTTTATCATTCCACTGTCTTCCTGAAACATATGGATAAATTCAAAGGTAGTGCGTTTTAGCGTAAACCTATAGTAAATTACATCGCTCAGGTTAGCAGTTATACTTAAGGAGTTAATGGCTATAAAAACAGTATTTAGCAGCCAATTATTCCATCGTGGACTTATATACTCTAAAGGTAGTAGGTAAAGTAATATAAGTAATGAATTTGTTGCCAATACTGCCGACAAATCAAATCGAAGTCCATAGAAGTTTAGCTCCACCAATTCCATTATACTTAAATGGCGAAACATGCCCACATTAAACATATACATTAGGTTTCGCATTATTACAAATAGTAATAATACAAACGCTAATCGTTTTAGTAATGTGAGTATTTTTATTCTATAGTTCATTCTGAAATTAAATAATTATAAATCTCTCTTATTAAGAATTAAATACGATACTCCCCAAAACACACCAATATAAACAAATGATAATATCAAATTAGTTGTGGGAATCCCATATGCAAAATTACTAATTCCCATGGTTTGAAATGCAGGAATATTTGGTGCTTCTACTAGCAAATTGAAATTTCGTAATGGTAAATAATTTCCAAAAGTATCCTCATACTTAAAAGCAAAAACAAGTTCTAAAATATATGAGTAAACAAGTAAAATCATTATGCTAAAGGCTGCTTTTTTTACAATAAAGGCAATCATCATTGCAAAGCTCAAAAAACCTACAACCATAATAAAGTATGCGCCTATATAATTAATTTTTCGGAATATATCTTTAAATTGAATTTCTTCGGTACTAATAAAACCCATTATTATTCCAAAAACGAATAGTATTATGGTGGAGGTTGCAGCCAATATTATTGCGTCTATTGCTTTTGCCGAAATAAGGTTTCTTTTGCTTAAACCCGTTATTAGATTTTGCCTTAGAGTGTTGTAAGTGTACTCATTAGTAACGAGGATAATCATTACAACGCCTAAAAATAATTTCATAAACCTAGCAATAAATGCAATATTATGCCACACATGTGGAAATATAAAAATATTGGTAGGTAGCAGTGGTAAATCACCAAACTGAGTGTCTTTTAAGTTGCTATTTGTTTGGTCAATAATCTCTTGTAAACCAAGTAGTGCAGCTATTAATGCCGCAAAACTTAAAAATAGCATTATCCAAAAAATTCTATTTTTAGCTACTTTTCTCCATTCTATTTTTAGTAATGTAAATATCATTTTGTAGATTTTAGTAGATCAAAAATATTTTCTTCTAAGCTTTCTGATTTCTGACTTAAAAATGAAAGTGAAACTCCCTTGGAGTGTAAATAGGAATTTAAGTCCGCACCGTTTTTATCACGACCAATATCAACTAATATACTATCGTTATTGTCTTCGTATTTTATGTAGTCAGTGCTGTTGTCAAGGGCGTTTTTTAGCTTAATTATATCTTCAGCTTTTATTTCTATTAGCTGCGAGTTTTTGTCAAGACCTCTGGCGCTGCCTTGGTATATTTTATTCCCACTTTTAAGAACAAGCATTTGAGTACAAACCTTTTGTACTTCGTCCAATAAATGACTTGCCAGAATTATGGTTTTATCATTATTAGCAAGTTCTATTATTAAATTCCTTACCTCTGCAATTCCTTCAGGATCAAGTCCGTTTGTGGGTTCGTCAAGGATTAGTACCTCAGGGTTTCCAAGTATAGTAGCGCCAATTGCCAAGCGCTGTTTCATTCCCAGCGAATAGGTTTTGAAACGACTATTTCGTCTTTCGTAAAGCCCTACTTGTTTCAGAATGTCATCAATCTCGCTATGCGCTACACCTCTAATGTCTGCTACAATTTTTAGATTATCAAGCCCCGATAAGTATTCGTAAAAGTTAGGCTTTTCAAGCATAATTCCCAACCTTCGCCTTTGGTTGCTGCCCATTTTAGTGCCAAACCAACGGTATTCTCCAGCAGTTGATCTAATAACATCCGACAGCATGGCTAATGTTGTAGTTTTTCCACTACCATTTGGTCCCAATATGCCGTAAACTTCTCCCGATTTAAACTCAAATGATAAAGAGTTTACAGCAGTAAGTTTACCGTATTTTTTAGATAGATTATTTACTGTCAATATAATATTACTCATTACAGAATTTCTTTAAGTAAATATGTTTGTTTTAGAACAACTCTTCTCGAGCTGGCCTCTACAGTGCATAATTCGTTATAATAATCGTGCTGAAAGTATAGATAAATATTATCTTTTACAGCCTCATTAAGAAATTCTTCTTTCTCGCTTAAACTTAATAATGGCTGAATATCGTTTGCCGAAATATAAGGTAGAGGTAATGCTGCCACATAAGGAATAAAATCGCCCATATAAGCAATCTTTTTATCATTATATTTAATAATAGGCACAATATTTCCTACTGTATGACCATCATAAATGCGGAATTCAATATTAGGAATATACTCACCGTTTTCTTCCACCAATTGCAGCTTATTAGCTTCTTGCAGTGGAATAAAATTATCTTTAAAATATGAGCCTGCCTCACGTTTATTGGGGTTCATTGCCCAATCCCATTGCGCCTTGCTTACCCAATGTGTTGCATTAGGGAAATAGAGCTTTATCTCTTCACTATCGTAATATGTTGCACCGCCAATATGGTCGTCGTGGAGGTGGGTGATAATAACATCAGTAATTTCCTCAGGCTTTATATTAGCTTTTTCTAATGAGTTCGATAAGCTATTTGTACCTTGTATATATTTAAATTTATAGAACTTGTCGCCTCGCTTACTTCCCATTCCAGTGTCAATAAGAATCTTTCTGTCATCTTGTTCTATTAGCATTAGTCTGCTACTCATAAATATACAGTTGTTCTCGTCGGCAGGGTATAGCTTCGCCCATATGGTTTTAGGAATAAGTCCAAAACCAGCTCCTCCATCCATTTTCCAATCCTCAGCTCTTATATTACTTATCTTCATTTTGTATAATTATATGCAATAATTTAATACGCTAAAATAATGGTTTTATTGTAGTGTAGGATTTGTTTTTTGTATGGAATTCTATTCTTAATAATTCTATTTACTTAATAAGTAAAAAAAAACTTAGCAAACATGAATGTGAATAATAAATATTTAGCAAATCCGAATTTCTTCCCTGTACAATGTGCATTCCTGCCCCTTGATTTATTAAGCCCCGATGTAAAATAATGGAGGTGTGTATAATAGGTAAATACAAAACGCTTGAACTCCTTCAGAGTTCTCTATAATTTATGTCCTTATAACCACAAATTGCATTTGTGGTTATTTTTGTTGAACTCCTTCAGAGTTCTTATACGGCTAAGTTGATATACTGCAAATCACATTCACGCTTAATTGTTGTTTAATGCCTGTACCCTC
>JAOZSY010000191.1 GCA_029939445.1 Bacteroidales bacterium | reverse complement strand
AATTACTATTCTCTTGTATTTTGCTATTATTAAATTTAATAAATTTAGTGTTAATGATTATTTGAGAATATCACTATTACTTGTTTTATTAGCATTTATTCGTCCTACAGGAATATTATATATTGTCCCTATTTTTGTATTTATTCTTAATTTAATATATAGAAAATGCTTCTCATGGTATATCTGGATCCCATTTATTATTATTAGTGTAATTATAATTATTAATCTACTTTATAATCAGAATAACCTATCTTATCATATTAATTTATCTTATAAAAAGGGGTGGTTTATCTGGGGTTATGATAATAAATTAGTTAATGTTTTTGATAATTTGGTATTGAGAAACATTAAGCTATTATTTCTACGAGCTATTTATTATTTCTCAAATTGGCGCCCATTCTTTTCATTAAATCATAATTTGTCTATTGTTATTTCTTTAGTTCCTATATATCTTCTAGCATTAATAGGTATGTTTAATACTAATACAGAGCATAGAAAATTTAATATATTTATTTTTATAACGATATTTATATTCACGGGTTTTACAATGCTAACTTTTGTGAATTGGCATGGTAGATTTTTAGCCGTAATATTACCTGCTATAATTATTCTTTCTGGTTATGGTATTGATTATTTTATTGAAAAGTCTAAAAAGTAAAGTGCAGAATAATCTGAACCTCTTTTAAACTAACAAAGCCCAAAACAATCAAGTTTTGGGCTTTGTTATTTATAATTATAAATGTCGATTAAACAAATCAACAATTAAGCGATTAAACATTAATTACAATTCCTCACTAAACATCGGATCCCAAGGTGGTAGAAGAATTGGTTTTTGATCTAGTATTTTTAGTGTTTCCGCATCAATATATTTCTTGTTTATCACTAAGCGAAACATATATTCACTGAACCATTCATCACTCATTATTAAATGGCCATTATAACCATTTTGCCCCCAAGAGTTTTCCAACAACCACTTTGATATATTTCCTTCGTCATTAATATCAATAGCAACTAGTGTCATTCCATGGCTTGATCCTGATGCAAATGTGTTTATTCTTTGTGTTTTGTCCATAGTAAACTCTACACCCAAAAGCGAAGCGTAATCATAGTTAGCCATATCAAGGTAACCTTTTTTGCCATCAAGTTGTTTGCCAACATCGCAACTAAAATACATTGCTTTATTATCAAGAATAGAAGCCTTAGCAAATTCCTTAATCATAGAAACTTCAAGGTTAATATATTTCCAATTCTTACCATCTATTCTATGGCGATCATAGTCAATCTCATAAAGTTTATTATACTCACGGCTAGGGTCATTCATAAACATTACATAATCGTTTAGCTCTACTCCAACAAATTCATCATAAAACGACTTAGGCGTGTATTTCTTAAGTTCAGTAATCTCTCCATCCTTATCTTTATATCTCCACTCAAATTCCTGCACTGGCTCACCAAGGCTTAGTGCCAAAATTCGATAGATATCATTTAGCATTTCTTCTTTTTTGGAAGCAATCTTTTTATTATTATCTCCATTAGCAGCCATTTTTCTTATGGTTAAGGCATCTTCTCTAAGCTTTAAGCGAATTAAACCTGACATTTTAGAAGTGTTATTTGCTTGGTAGCTTTCAGGCATAACATCATCTGGTACAGCTCCGTATTTTTCAACAAGGTCAACAAGGCCAGTCCATTGACCACCATCACCAATTGGATTCTTTATTAACCATTCTACTCTTTTGTCATCAATTGCTTTATCTTTTGTTGCAATAATTCCTTCAAGAAAAAGATTTGCTTTTTCCAATTGATCATAGAAAAATAAATACGATTGCGAGAACTTAAATTCTTTCATTCCTTTATTTTCCATTACGATAGGGCGTAATACATTAAGGCCAGTAAATAACCAACATCTACCAGAGCTCTTTTGGTTAGTAACCCCACTAGATTTTACTCTATTTGAGAAATATGTGTCTGTGCTTCCATTGGTATATCTGCTCTTTGCTAAATCTTTAAGACTATTATGTCTTATTGCATTTTCTGTCCCTTTTGAGTCAGAGTTTTTATAATTTTGTTGCATCTTAGTAAGCATATCTGAGCTAATTGCCCCTTTTTGCTCCTGCGCAAATAGCAGTATTGGCAGTAAAAAGATAATTGTTAAAAGTAATTGTTTCATTTTGTAAAGGTTTGTTTATTAATTAGGTTTTATATTTGTATTTATTTATTCAACAGGAAAACAAATATTAGTTACCCATTGATTAGTGTCAGCCTCATTCATTGGTCCAGTTATATATACTTCGTATGGATCACCACTTACTTGTAAATTATTGAATTTTATGTATCTATCAAGTGTATTCCATGCATTATACGATGTTTTGTAAGAGCCTGTATGAGTTAGCCATATTATACGTCGTTCATCAAAATGATAATAACTTACGCCATCGTCATTAAAATCTAGTTTGCCACCTATGGGAATAAGACAAGCATAAGTTGAATTTGACTCAGGGTCATAAGACCTCCATTCTGCAACTAGCGGCCCAGTTTGTTCTTTATTAACCTCTTTTAGTTTATTCGCTAAAAGATTATAGTTATTCTCAAACTGAGTTTTCAATTCACTTGTTTTTCCAGAACTTACATATGCTATAAAATGCTGTTCTTTTTTTATTTCATCATATATTTTATAACCCAAATAATCTGGAAGGTCTTTTACCGCTTCACTATGTTCTTTTAATTGTTTTAGCCCAATTGCAAAATTAAAAGCAGCGCCTTTTTCTATTATAAGACCAACAAAACGACCAAAAGGATATGATAACCCACTCTTCTCCATACTCCATTTGACTATTGTTCCAGCGGGTATTTCTGTGAATGTAAACTCTGTAATTGCAGAATTTCCTTGGTCAGTAAAAAGTAAGTTAGTAACAATCTTCTTGTTTTCAACACTTTCTATAATTGACTGTACTCCACGTCCTTCTCTGTCGTCAGTCCAAAGCATTTTAGCACCTACACCAGATGAATTTCCTTCGTATTTTGTATGATACACACTGTCTTGCCATGGACTCCAATAGCCCCAATTACGAAGATTGTTTACCTGAGAAAATACTTTGTCAATAGGTGCTTCAATTTCTATAGTTTCATTAATTGTATAACTAGACGGAAGAGTAGCTGCCCATATTAGTATTGCAGCAATTATTCCCATAAGTAGGAGTGTTAGTATTTTAATGGTTTTCATAGTTTCTGTAAAATTATAGTAAGTTTAAACATTTGATAATTATATCTGCTGTTGTATCAATTTCTTTATCAGTCATAGGTAAAGGTGGTGAAATGCGAAATGCAGTTTTATTAAATAGAAATAAGTCGGTAACAACTCCATTCTCTAAAAGTAAATCAGCCATCTTGCTTGTTTTATTACCATCACCAAGATCAATAGCCATAAAGAAACCATCTTTACGAATTTCTTTTACTTGTGGATGATTTATTAGTTTATTGTAAAATAAATCGGCTTTTCTATTTGCATCTTTATATGTAATAGGATTCTCTACCAAGAATTTAAGATGAGCATAAGCTGCAGCAGATGAAACAGGGTGTCCGCCAAATGTTGTAATATGTCCTAAAACAGGATCATAGGTAAGTGCTTTCATCTTTTCTAATGAAGTTACAAAACCGCCAATTGGCATTCCACCACCCATAGCCTTTGCAATACACATAATATCTGGTACTACATTATATTTCTGAAAAGCGAATAGCTCTCCCGTTCTTCCAAATCCAGTCTGTATTTCGTCAAATATTAATAAAGTAGCTGTTTCATCACATCTATTTCTAAGTGCTTGAAGGTATCCTTTTTTAGGACTAATAATTCCTCCTTCTCCCTGGATAGGCTCTACAAAAATAGCTGCAGTCTGCTCAGTTATTTTACTAATATCATCAAAGTTATTAAATTCAATCAGCATAGTATCAGGAAGTAATGGCCTGAAGGCTGTTTTGAAAGTTTCTGCGCCCATAATACTTAATGCGCCATGCGTTCCTCCGTGGTATGCGTTCTTACAACTAATTATCTGACTTCTGCCAGTAAGGCGTTTTGCAAGTTTCATTGCTCCTTCAATAGCTTCACTTCCTGAGTTTACTAGGTAAACACTATCTAGTTTATCAGGTAGTTGATTACATAATAATTCAGCAAATTTTACTTGAGGCGCCTGTACTATTTCACCATAAACCATTAAGTGCATATATTTATCAACTTGCTCTTTTATGGCATTAATTACATCAGGATGATGATGTCCAAGATTACTTACCGATACTCCTGAAACAAGGTCTATATATATTTTGCCATTTTTATCATACATATTTATTCCTTCTGCTTTTTCAATCTCTATACCTAATGGAGCAGGGGATGTTTGCCCTAGGTACTGTAAAAATAATTGCTTATTTGATGGCATATTATACTGTTTATTATGTTTTATTGATAAAATATATTTTCCAAATCTCCTTTTCCTTCTCTAATAATCTCAATTTCGTTACTAGTCATATCTACCACTGTAGAAGGTGAAATCTCACAAATTCCTCCATCAATCATAATATCTATTTTGTCTTTATACTTCTCATAAATCAATTCAGGATTTGTACAAAAATCAAGATCTTCCTTCTTTATATCAATAGACGTACTTAATATAGGGCTGTTTGAACTTTCTACTATTCTTAATGGAATATTGTTGTTTGGTATTCTAATTCCTACTTGTTTCTTCTTTCTATTCAGGTGTTTAGGTACTTTATTGTTTGCGTTTAATATAAAAGTAAAGGGGCCAGGTAGAGCTCTTTTAATTATCTTGAAATATTCATTACTAATAGGTTTGGCATAATCAGACATCTGACTTAGATTATGACATACTATTGAAAAAGTGTTCTGTTTAATGTCGACACCTTTTATTTTTGCAATACGCTCAATTGCTTTTTGCTTAAATATATTGCAACCAAAACCATATAAGGTGTCAGTAGGATATATAATTACACCGCCATCATTAAGACATTCAACTACTTGCCTAATTTGTCTATCGTTTGGATTCTCTTCGTAAAGTTTTATTATCATAAAAAAAATTGAATAAAAAATTGCTTTACAAAAATATATTAAAATATCGAATCTTCATGCTAATTTAGAGCTTTTATTATATTTATTTTCATATGTTTATATTTTTACGGCCATACCTATCTGCCATCCCTACGGGAGGAAATCCGACAGGCAGGTGCAGTCGCATGAAAAAAA
>JAOZSY010000441.1 GCA_029939445.1 Bacteroidales bacterium | reverse complement strand
ATTACAGATTACTGATATACTGAATACGGATTACATTTTAGAAATTTTGTAATAATTAGGAAATTGCAAACCCCACGATAAAACTAGGAGTGCCAAATAAATTTAGTAGCAACCTGAAAAACAGTAGTGTTGAAATGCCAAACGCCTCACTGCTGCACGTTAGGATAGCTAACGAAATTATTGTGTTTGATCAGTATAGTAAAATAAATCATATATAATAAGCATCAAAATACAGGATGTAGATTAATATGATTATTATTAACATTTTTTCTATTCTGCATTGTTTTTTTAACTAAATTTGTGAAATTATTCAAGAATATTGCTAACATTCCAAGTTAATTATACTTGCCTTATTACAATAATTTATTAATATCACTTAAAATTCACAAATTATGATTTACTCACTTAGAAAGAATCTAATTCTGGGCATAGTGGCACTTATGATTTTTGCTTTACCGCAAAATGTAAGAAGTCAGCAGAATTTAGATGATGTAAAAACTGAACGTGGACTAAACGATGCCGATGTTTTAGCTGCTGTAAAAACTTTCATGCCTCGAGGAGGTAGGGACGAATACTTTAGCTTTATTGGAGCAGGAAATGCTGGTTCAATGATAGTTTATGGTATTCCATCAATGCGTATTTATAAATATGTAGGAGTATTTGCTCCTGAGCCATGGCAAGGTTATGGTTTTGATGATGAGAGCTCTTTACTTTTAAAGAAAGGTTCTATTGATAATAGAATTAACACCTATGGTGATATGCGCTATCCTGCATTATCAGAAACAGATGGTAATTATGATGGTAAATATTTGTTCTATTCTGATGGAGCAAATAGTAGAATTGCACTTCTTGGTCTTGATGACTTTGAAACTAAGCAAGTAATTCAGCATTCTTTATTTATTAGCTGTTTTCCTGGTGTCGCTGTTACTCCTAATACTAATTATATTATTCAAACTAGTCAATTCCCTTCTCCATGGGATATTAAATCTACTGACGCAAGTAGCTTTAAATCTGGAGTTACTTTCTGGGCCTTTGAAGAGCCTGCAGAAGGTGGACATTCAGGACATCATTATGGTCGTATCTTAAAAGATAAGTCTTTTACTCTTGAGCTTCCTGCTTTTACTTTAGGTAATTTTGATGCAGGTAAAATTTCTAGTGATGGATATGTATTTGGTAGTGCAACAAAAGATGCTAAGAATTATGTTTATGTAATAGATTATAATAAAGTAAAAGAACTTAAAACAAATGAAATTAATGGTTTTGCTGTTGTGTCTATTAATGATGCAGTTGGTGCAAATGCTGTTATGTTTATTGAATTAGCTTCTGCCTCAAAATCAGTAAAAGTTACTCCTGATGGTAAATACTTTATTACTGCAAGTGACGAAGCTTATGTATTTGATTTTGCAAAAGTAAAAAGTGCTATGACTAGTGCTTCTGATAAAGTAGATGGTATTTCGTTGGTTAAAGCTAGTGAAGTAATGTCAGGATCTTTAGCTTTAGGAAGTGGTGTTGTTGATTTCACTTTTGGCTATCGCGAGAATTCTGTATATACTTCAGTTTATAATGATAAAAAAGTAATTCGTTGGAATTATGAATCATT
>JAOZSY010000190.1 GCA_029939445.1 Bacteroidales bacterium | reverse complement strand
ACTAATCCAGAAGTTTTTCAAGAGCATTACGATAATGGGAAAAGCGTAATGATGATGATGGGGCATTATGGAAACTGGGAATATGGTGTAACAACACCTTTATGGGTTCCTCAAGAATGCTGGGCAGTATATGGCAAAATAGAAAACCCTGTAATGGATAAATATTTGGTGAGAACTCGTGAGCGATTTGGTTTCACACTCTACCCTATGGATAAAACCTATGATGTAATGCTTAATCATAAACAAGGCGATAAGCTATATATGTTTATGGCAGACCAAAGTCCTCATCATGCTAAAATAAAGCATTGGATTCCATTCCTTAATCAAGAAACTGGAGTACATATTGGTGCCGAAAAATTATCTAAGATGCTTGATTTAGCCGTTGTGTTTATTGATATTCAAAGAGTAAAACGAGGATATTATGAAATAACGGCTCATACTCTTTTCACTAATCCTAAGGAAACTGAAGAATATGAAATTACAAATAAGTATTTTGAAATATTAGAGGAAGTAATAAGAAAAAAACCTGAAAATTGGTTATGGTCGCATAAAAGATGGAAGTATAAACGTGGTGTTAAATATTGATATTCATTTTAATAAAAACGTAATAAGACATTATTTGAAGTAATAATTTGAATAATTAAATATTTATATTCGCAACTTAAAATAGTATACTAAGAAATAAAATATTATATATATATGAAAATAGTAGTAGTAGGAACAGGATATGTAGGGCTAGTTACTGGAGCTTGTCTTGCAGAAGTTGGTATTGATGTTACATGCGTTGATATTGATGTAAAAAAAATAGAAAACTTAAATAAAGGCATCATACCAATTTGGGAGCCAGGTTTGGAACCAATGGTAAAAAGAAATTTTGAAGCTGGGCGACTAAAATTTTCAACTAAACTATCTGAAGTATTAGAAGGAGCTGAGGTTGTATTTGGCGCTGTGGGAACTCCACCCGACGAGGATGGATCTGCTGACTTAAAATATGTATTACAAGTAGCTCGTGATGTTGGACGCAATATGAACAACCACCTAGTAATGGTAACAAAGAGCACAGTACCTGTAGGAACTGCTGAAAAAGTTAGAAATGCATTACAAGACGAACTTAATGAAAGAGGTTCTGAGCTAAAATTTGATATTGCATCAAATCCTGAATTCTTAAAAGAAGGTGATGCTGTTAGCGATTTCCTAAAGCCCGACAGGATTGTTGTAGGTGTGGAATCTGAAAGAGCTGAAGAAATAATGGCTCGTTTATACAAGCCTTTCACTCTAAATGGACATCCTGTAATTTTTATGGATGTACCATCTGCTGAGATGACTAAATATGCTGCAAACTCAATGTTGGCAACAAAAATTAGCTTTATGAATGATATTGCAAACCTATGCGAAATAATGGGAGCTGATGTAAATCAAGTAAGAGCAGGAATAGGATCCGATACTCGTATTGGTCATAAGTTTATTTACCCAGGAATTGGTTATGGAGGAAGTTGTTTTCCAAAAGATGTAAAAGCACTTATTAAAACTGCTGATGACCATGACTATTCTATGAAAATATTGAAGGCTGTTGAGGAAGTAAACGAATCGCAAAAGTCTAGATTATTCTATAAGGCCATGAAATACGTTGGTAGTGACCTGAAGGGAAAAACTATATCACTTTGGCGATTATCATATAAGCCTAAACAAGATGAGATGCGCGAAGCTCCAGCTCTTATTCTTATTGATAAATTAATAGAGCAAGGTGCCAAAGTAAAGGCATACGACCCAGTAGCTATGGAAGAGAGCAAGAGACGTATTGGCGATAAAATTGAATACTCTGAAGACAAATACGGTGCTCTAGTTGATGCTGATGCACTAATGCTTGTTACAGAATGGCCAGAGTTCAGAATTTCTGATTTTGAGGTAATGGGAAAATTACTTAAGAATAAAGTTATTTTTGACGGAAGAAACCTTTTTGACAGAAAAGATGTTGAGAAAAATGGTTTCGACTATTTTAATATAGGAACAGAGAAGAAGTAATACCAACTATTATAATAATAAAAAGAGCTTTTAGTTTATATAACTAAAAGCTCTTTTTGATTATACCAAGGCATCAAATAAAACTTCCACCGGATGTACTGCATCTTTCTTTGTACCATCATGTATCTGATGGCGGCAACTAGTTCCTGGAGCTGCAATTATTTCTTTAGATTCCATTTTGCGAATTGCAGGAAAAAGCACCAACTCTCCTACTGCCATAGATATCTCAAAATGCTCTTTTTCGTAACCAAAGCTACCAGCCATTCCACAGCAACCCGAAGGAATTTCTTCCACTGAATAATTTGCTGGAAAACCTAAAACTGCTTTCGTTGACAAAGTACCAGCCACAGCCTTTTGCTGACAATGGCCATGGAGTTTTATGCTAGCAGCATTATCTGTAAACTGCGATTTTGTGATATTTCCTTTTTGCATCTCTTGCCACAAAAACTCATCAACCATCAATGAATTACAAGCAAGTTCTTTAGCTTTATTCCTTAGGTCTTTATCAACTAATTCTGGATATTCATCTCTAAAAGTAAGTATTGCAGATGGCTCTATTCCTATGAGTTTTATATTATCATTTACTAAACCAGATAGTATTTCCACATTTTTATTTGCAATCTGCTTTGCTTTTCGCAAAAGCCCTTTTGATAAAAAAGTTCTACCACTTACCTTATGTTTTGGAAGAATAACTTCGTATCCTAATTTATTAAGTAGTTTCAATGTTTTAATACCAATCTCAACATCATTATAATTGGTAAACTCATCAGAAAACAGCATAACTTTTCCATTTGGAAAACTACCATTATACTTATTGGCAATTGCCCAAGAGCGCAATGTTGTTTTATAAAGTGTTGGAATACTACGACTTGGAGCAAAACCAATTGCGCTTTTAAGAATTCCTGATAGAAACTTATTTTTAGCAACAAAGTTAAAAGCCCAAGGAAGAATCATTCCAAATTTGCTGATAGTAGTTATATATGCAATAAATAAAGAACGTATAGGCACACCATGCTTATCGTACCAATGCTGAAGAAATTCTGCCTTAAACTTAGTCATATCGATATTACTAGGGCATTCTGTTTTACAACCCTTGCACGATAAACATAGATCCAAAGAATCGTATATTTCCTTATGGTCAAAAGGATTAACTTTTGTGGAATTTGTAATATACTCTCTAAGTGTATTAGCTCTTGCACGTGTAGCATTTTGCTCATTGCGAGTAGCCATATAACTTGGGCACATAACGCCTCCTGTAAGTTCAGTTTTTCTGCAATCTCCCGAACCATTACATTTTTCTACTCCACGAAGAAAGCCTCCTGTATCTGAAAAATCAAAAATAGTTTCTATTTCCTTAGTTTCTTGCCCAGGAATAAACCTAAGCTGCTCATTCATTTTAGGAGTATCTGTAATCTTACCAGGGTTTAATATCCCCTTTGGATCCCAAAATTTCTTTACATCCTTTATAAGTTTATAATTATGCTCACCAATCATAAGAGGAATAAACTCCCCTCTTAATCGTCCATCGCCATGCTCGCCTGAAAGTGAACCTTTATATTTTTTTACCAAATATGCTGTTTCCAAAGCTATAGTATGAAACATTTCCACATCTTCTTTCTTTTTAAGATCAAGAACTGGTCGTAGGTGCAATTCGCCAGTAGCAATATGTGCATAATACACACATTCTAGATTATATTTCGCCAGAATTGCATCAAACTCCTCAATATAAGCGGGTAGTTTTTCAGGAATAACAGCTGTATCTTCTATTACCGGAACAGGTTTAGAGTCACCAATCATATTTGAAAGAAGTCCAAGCCCTGCTTTTCTCAAATCCCAAACTCTCTTAATATCTGCGCCTCTTATTATTGGGAAATGCAATCCATAATTGGATTCTAGCATTTCTTTTTTCATAGCAGCCATTTTTAACTCCAGAGAGTCCTTATTCTCTTCTGCAAACTCAACAATAAGAATAGCACCAGGATCTCCTTTTACAAAAAATCGGTTCTTATCCTGAGTAGGATTTGCTTTTGTTAAATCCATTATCGCCTTATCCATAAGCTCTATGGACACAGGCTTATGCTTTAAAGCAATAAGGTTTGCTTTTAATGATTCCTGTACAGAATTTAAATGCACACAAACCAAAGCCTTATTCTTTGGTGGCAAATCCACAAGATTAAGCCTAATGGCAGTCGTAAAAGCAAGTGTTCCCTCCGAGCCTGCTAATAGTTTAGCAAAATTGAAAGTAGTTTTTTCAGAGCCAAAAAATGTATCAGTCAGCAATAAATCAATCGCATATCCTGTATTTCTTCGCGTTAATTCCGGTTCAGGAAACTCTTTAATTATCTCTTCTTGATTTTTCTTATTCTCCAATAAGGATTTAAAATTTCTATAAATATCACCTTCTAAAGAATCATTTTTACATTTTTCTTCATATTCTTCTTTTGTTAACTCTCCAAAAATAGCTTCAGAACCATCAGAAAGAATAGTTTCTACTTGCAAAGTATGCTCACGAGTACTACCATAAATTAATGAATGTGCTCCACAAGAGTTGTTGCCAAGCATACCAGCAATCATACAACGGCTAGAAGTAGAGGTCTCTGGTCCAAAGAAAAGCCCATAATCCTTAAGCATCAAATTCAAATCATCAAGAATAACACCTGACTGAACATCCACCCATTTTTCCTCAACATTGAGTTCAATTAGCTCAGTCATATACTTACTAACATCCACAATAATACCACTACCAACAACTTGACCTGCCAATGATGTACCAGCAGTACGTGGAATTAATGGAATATTATTGGAATTTGCAAAATCAATAAGTTTATGAATATCGTCTTTATTCTTAGGACGAGTAACCGCAATAGGCATTTCCTTATAAGCTGATGCATCTGTAGAATAAAGCGTACGGATATGTTCATCGATATAAATATCTCCTTCGAAATCTTTTTCTAATTGCTTTAACTTATCGTGAATAACATTCATATTATCGATTTTGTAATTATGCAAATATAATGGGTTTTAGGATTTGTTTTTACTTATTATTTGGTTCTAATAATTAATATTAATGGTTCTAAGTATATGACAATATTTAAATGATGTTTTTTTGTATTTGAGCTAAAACCCATCATAATATCAGATACAAATCAAATCTACGTATTTACTGTGCGAAGCACATGGAAACCTGCGTCTAAGATATTTTAATCCTCGCTTTACTCTTAAGTACATGACATTTTTTTTATTAATTTATAACAAAACA
>JAOZSY010000440.1 GCA_029939445.1 Bacteroidales bacterium | reverse complement strand
CTTTTTGTTATCCCTTTACAAAAGAGCAATTTATCATAGATTAAACTAAAATATAACAGCAAATTTGCTTCTTAATTGGTAATATTATAAATTTGCACTAATAAATCATTTATGATGTCGATTAAGGAAGAGCAAAATATATCACTTAAGTTTTCTGGATACAATATTCTCCAAGGCATGCCAGAATTGGCCTATGTTTTTAATAACAAAGGTCAAATGCTTATGTGGAATAATAATGTGGAACGCATACTTGGCTATAACAAAAAAGAATTATATCTCAAAACCTTGGCTGAACTTATTGTTCCTGAATATTTAGAAAAAACTGTACTTGCGGTAAAAATTCTATTTAAAGATCGCGTGGAGCAAACGGTGGAGTATAAACTTCAAACAAAATCAGGGGAGCAATTACCATATATTGGTTCGGGGAGCTTAATTGTATTTGATGGAGAAGACTTTTTTGTGGGAATGGCAATTAGTACTTTAAAATTGAAAGTAACTGAGGATTTATTAAAACAGCAAATAACAAAAACAAATACTTTAAAAGATCAAGTTCAGGCTGAGAATATTTATCTCCGAGAAGAGCACTCAATTGATTACGATTTTGAGAATATTATTGGAGATAGTGACCTTCTCTTACATACTCTATATCGAATAGAGCAGGTTGCTCATACTAATACAAATGTACTTCTCCTTGGCGAAACTGGAACTGATAAGGAGCGCTTTGCAACTGCCATTCACAATAAAAGCCCTAGGAAAAACAATACATTTATAAAAGTAAATTGTGCTTCCTCTCTTATTGAAAGTGAGCTATTTGGTCACGAAAAATCGGCCTTTGAAGGGGCAATTCAAAGACGAATTGGACGTATCGAATTGGCAGAAAAAGGAACTATTTATTTGGAGGAAATTGGAGAACTCCCCAAAGCTCTTCAATCCAAATTATTACGAGTTATTCAAGATGGTATATATGAGCGTATGGGTAGTTCTAAAGCCCGAAAAGTTGATGTACGTTTCATTGCTTCCACAAAGCATAATATTGAAACTCTTATTTCTAAGGGCCTGTTTTTAGAAGAATTATACTATCGGATAAATGTTTACCCTATAAACATTGCCCCACTTCGCAATCGTATTGCTGATATTCCCATTATTGCACATCATTTTATGCATAGATTTAATAATAAATTTGGAAAAAATATTAAAAGAATTACTATTAATACCATAAAGGAATTACAGCTTTATTCGTGGCCAGGCAATATCCATGAATTGGAAAATATAATTGAGAGAGCAGTAATAATATCTCAAGGTTCATTATTAACTGTTGAGCCCATAAGAAATTGCCTAATTGAAGAAAAAATAACAAACCTGATTCCGTTGGCAGAATACGAACGGCAATATATTATCAAAGTTTTAGAAAAAACCTATTGGCGTGTTGATGGAGTAAGTGGAGCAGCTAAAATATTGGAAATGCACCCCGAAACCTTGCGCTCAAGAATGCGTAAATTAGGAATAAAACGACCATAAAGCATTATTAATAATCGTTAAATATAACGATTATCACTATATATAACAGATGCTGATATCTATTTATTGCTTACTTTCGCAAACTATA
>JAOZSY010000189.1:3562-5295 GCA_029939445.1 Bacteroidales bacterium | reverse complement strand
CTAAGAGATAAACTACCAAATAACGGCATGCTCAATGTCTTTATACAGCACACCTCCGCAGGCATAACTATTAACGAGAATGCAGACCCAAGTGTAAGGGTAGATTTTGATATGTTTTTCAGAAAACTTGTTCCCGAAAATACAGATTACTTCACACATACTTTTGAAGGTAGTGATGATATGCCTGCCCATATTCTTGCTTCAATATTTGGATGTTCCCTTAATATTCCCATAACCAACAATAAACTCAGTTTGGGTATTTGGCAAGGAATTTATTTGGGAGAATTTAGAAATAATGGTGGAAGCCGATCTATTGTATTAACCATAACTTCATAAATTTACGTATAAGGCTGAATGTTATGATAGTAAAGATAGTGGTTTAGTAACAATTAAATATGCGATTGCCCTGCTTACAATAGGAGTATAAACTCTTTAATAAAATTAGCTAAAAATTAAAAAAACTAAAGTCAACACCTAGCACATAAATATTCCATTCTGCATAACATACTATTTTTATAGATTGTTGCTAAGTTTATGACAAGTAGTAAAATTAGATTTAGGATAATAATAACTACATTTTTAAGAGTAAGACGGGTACATTAATTATTGATATACCTTAATAATGACAAGGAACGTGTAGATAGACAAAGAATTATAGACCGTATTAATTAAGTCTCTAAATAATAGTCCTGTAATCAATCTCTTCATTTTTTTCTCTACCTTTACTTTTCTAATTTTACAACAAAATGAAATCAATAGAGCAATTATATAATATAGCAAGAAGGACTTATATTTTAAGGCTTTCTATAATAACTATTATACCATATGCTGCACTTACATTTCTATTTGCATATTTTGTATTAAATGATTCAGAAGGTATTTTGTCAGCACTTTTTCGAGCTTTTATCTTATCAATCACTTTTGCTATTTTTTCTTCATCGCTAACAATGATCACTATATTTAAGAAATCGAAAGTAATAAAACATTATAATATTCTATATGATAAATTTCACAAGATAGATAAATCTCTCCTTTTACTATTATCTCTTTATCTAATACAGAACAAGAAGATTTACAGTCTCGAAAAAAAACACTATTTCAATAAGCAAATGAAGTTTTTGAGCAAATCTTTTGGCATTAGTTATAATACAGAAGAGGATGAAGAGGTGGTACAAGAAATACTATTTTTTGCTAAAAGCATAAATTTTAACGATAATAATGACTGATACACAGATAGATCAAAAGATGGAAGCCCCAGAGGGTTTCAAAGAGATATTATTTCCTAAACAATATGGTATTGGTCGCTCATACGTAGGTGGAGATACCGATAAGAACCGACTCCGAGTAAAATATTTTATCCGTAAAAGTGATAAAAGATTTTTTGCCAAAGTATTTTTTGGCGTAATGGCCCAAGGGCCTCCTTTTCATGCACATGGAGGAAGTCAAGCTGCGGTACTAGATGAGGCAATGGGCCTTGCTGCATGGGTAGCAGATAAATCAGTAGTTTCGGCAAATATAAAAGTGGAATATATAAAGATGCTAAAACTACTACAGGTTTGCACCATAGAAACATGGATAGAAAAGGTTGACGGTCGTAAAGTTTGGGTTAAATCGGAACTTAAAGATGAGAATAATATCGTTTATTCTAGAGGCACTGGTTTGTTTATAATTATTCCTGACGAAAAAATTAGTAAAAATGGGTTTCATAAAGAACTTAGAGAACAGGTAGACTT
>JAOZSY010000189.1:0-3462 GCA_029939445.1 Bacteroidales bacterium | reverse complement strand
ACGAAAAAATTAGTAAAAATGGGTTTCATAAAGAACTTAGAGAACAGGTAGACTTGTAATGAGTTAATGGTATAATGGTACAATGATTTAATTATTTAATGGTGTAATGGTTTAATTATTTAATGGTGTAATGGTGTAATGGTTTAATGGTTTAATGGTTTAATTATTTAATGGTGTAATGGTACAATGGTTTAATTATTTAATGGTGTAATGGTTTAATTATTTAATGGTGTAATGGTACAATGGTTTAATTATTTAATTATTTAATGGTATAATGGTGTAATTATTTAATGGTATAATGGTGTAATTGTCCTTCGGCAAGCTCAGGATGACAATGATATAATGGTATAATTATTTAATGGAAGAAGACTGAATACTAATTATGAAGGTAAAAAGAATATGAATATAGAAGAAATAAGAGATTATTTTTTAAGTAAAAAAGGCACAACAGAGAGTACTCCCTTTGATGAGGTAACACTTGTATTTAAAGTGAAGAATAAGATGTACGGGCTTATGCCTATGAATAAAAACGTAAATGAATTAAGCATTAATGTAAAATGCGACCCTGAAAAAGCCATTGAATTAAGGGAAAAATACCCATTTGTATTACCTGGCTATCATATGAGTAAAATACATTGGAATACTATAATGGTTTATGATGCACTAAGCGAAAAGCAAATAACTAAATGGATAGATGATTCTTATGATTTAATAGTAGCTAAACTTCCAAAAAAGATAAGAATAGAATTAGAGAGCGAATAGAAAAGCCAAGCTACTTCTGCGTTCTAATTATTTTTTCAGGAACTCCTCCAAACTCCTTTACAATGGCCTTACTAACTTC
Organism: Bacteroidales bacterium; assembly: GCA_029939445.1. GTDB lineage: Bacteria > Bacteroidota > Bacteroidia > Bacteroidales > UBA1556 > UBA6267. Next base: position 2,621 of record JAOZSY010000189.1, on the reverse strand, counting down.
CATTGCAGCAGGGCAAATCTTAATATTTTCTTCGGTAATATGTAATAATTTAGAGAATCTTCTACTTTCGGTATGAGGATATTCGCGGCAGGCTTTTGGTCTATGATCATAAATCATGCAATAATTATCGGGCATAAGAAAAGGACATGGCATTGTATTAAAAATAAAATCATCATCCTCATCCATTTTGATATACTGCTCGGTAAACTTGGCAGGCTTCATTTTCAAACCCTTGGCCATTTGCCTAATATCCCAATCCGTAATACGAGGTCCTAATTCCTTACAACAAGCACCGCAACTAAGACAATCAATTACTTCAAAAACCTCATCATGCTTCTCCTGAACAAAATAGTCGAATGTCTTTGGAGCTTTTTTTCTGAGCTTCTTAAAAGTTTTCTTTATGGAAACTATATTGTCCTTATAATCTTGCTCAAGATTTTCAAGTAATTCTTCGGTCTTATTCATTATTGTGGTTTTATTTTACTCTATGGAATTATTTTGCAAATATCTATAATAATTGTTTAACAAAAGTGAACTATTTAAAACAATTATTCACCTCCACATTTAGAGTCATTCATTTGCTTATTAGCCTTCTTCTTTTCCATCATCATTTTACGATTCTCAACTTGGTTTTTCAATTCAATTTTCTCTGCTGGAGGGCTAATATACATTATTCCAAGTTCCAAACCTCTAAGTACAAACAATAAGCCTACAATTACAACCACATAAGGTATGGCTTTATTAATAAAATGCTTTAATTTAAGAGAAGCAAAATTGCCAAGCATTGACATAAGAAACATCATTGGAATTGTTCCCAAACCAAATAATACCATAAACATAATAGATCCACCTAGTGTTCCGACAGCAATTGCACCTGCAAGAGCCATATATACCATACCACAAGGTAACATTCCTGTAAGCATTCCCATAATAAAAAGCGATTTATAACTTGCCTGGGTAAAATGTTTAGATAGTTTTTTTCTAACCCCTTTCATAAATTTGGAATTCCCAGTCCCCTTATATAATGCATTATTTACCTGCGGAAAAGCCACTGTAGAAATCATGAAAATTCCCATAGCAATAGACATCCATCTTTGGAAACCTGCCATTGAAAATCCTGAACCTAGTATTCCAAATATTAGTCCTAAAGTAGCGTACGTGAGTGTTCTACCCAGATTATACCAAAGGGCAGAGAATACTCTTGTTCCCCAATTTTTCTGATTTAATGGTAATGCTATGGCTATGGGCCCACACATCCCTATACAATGAAATCCTGTAAGTAATCCTAAAGCTAATGCTGTATATAATATATTCATATCAATTAATTATTAGTTTTACAAAACTAGTTTTTTTTCAATCTGTATTTATAACAATTATTAAGAAGAAGAATATAATATTCTTACGTACATTTGCTCACATCAAAACGAACTTTAAAACAACACAAAGATGACAAAGATACTTATTATAGTAGCAATTGTAATAACAACTATTAGCTGCAACTCCACAAGAAATACCACTTCTGAAACCGACGATATTGCTAATAAGGAAACCCTAGTTAGCCAAGAAGAAAGTATAAAACAAAACACACAAGCGCGTGATGCTCAATTAATTGAAAAAGGTTTTGATTTTGTTGCATTTGGCAATGAACCCTTTTGGATATTACGAATAGATTTTGATAAAAAACTAGCAGAATTTGAGCAGATGGGTCAGAAGATTTATTCTTTTAGAACTGAAAATGATGATAGAAATCAGATTGAAGAAATAATATACCAATCCAATAATGCAGACTTAATGGTACAAGCACAAGAAAATAATTGTTACGATAATATGAGTGGCGAAGGTTTCCTTTATGAAATTAATTTAATTATTAATGGTAAGGAAATGAGAGGTTGTGGCAAATATTTAGGCGAAGACAATACTGCTGGTCGTATAAATACTGATTTATTTGGTACATGGATGCTACGTCAGCTTAATGATACAATACTACCAAAAGAGAGCAAAACAAGGCTTAATTTAAATAATCAATTTCACATTAATGGTTTTTCCTCATGTAATATGTATAACGGAAATTACAAAGTTGATAAAAACACAATTAAGTTTTCTGATATACTAATGACTCAGATGTATTGTGCCAATAGTATAGAGGTTGAATATATGGATGCCTTAAATAAAGTGAATAATTACATATTAGAAGGTAATCGTCTTACACTTATTAGCAATGATAATAAAGTTAAAATGATTTTTGAAAGATAATTGTTAACTAAACCCAAAAGTTACCGATTTATTAAAACAACATTATTTATTGCTCTATAAAGCAATAATCTATTCTGTATAAACGAGCAGTGTTTATCAAATAACAAATAAATCAATATTATCACGTAATATTTATTCATTAATAAGCAAATAGCTTATTAAATTCTATTATTTTCGCATAAATATTTATAATTATAATAGACGTTATAATAAGATAATAACATGCAAAAAGAAGAACAAGCAAAAAAGCTGTTTACAGAGTTCCCTCCCGTGAGTACCGAAGATTGGATGGAAAGAGTAAAAGCAGACTATAAAACCGATGATCCTATTTCGAAAATCAACTGGAAAACTGGTGAAGGCTTTGATAT
>JAOZSY010000188.1 GCA_029939445.1 Bacteroidales bacterium | reverse complement strand
CTTTAGGGGTTTTAGCGGCTATATTTGGAGGAACAAAAACTCAAATTAGTGGACCCACTGCACCAATGACTGTTGTTTCTGCTGTATTAATTACAGAAGCAATCCAAAATATGGGTTCCCTAGAAAGCGCTTTACCTTTCATAATTGCAACTTTTGTAATGGCAGGTATACTACAGGTACTATTGGGAGTTCTTAAATTAGGGAAATACATAAAATACATACCCTACCCTGTTGTATCAGGATTTATGAGTGGCATTGGAATAATAATTATTGTTACTCAATTATTTCCTTTCTTTGGCATTACAGCTCCCGCAGGTGGAGCTTTTGGCACTCTTCGTTCCATACACGAAATACCAGAATTTATTAACTACTTTTCGGTAGGGATTGCAATTGCTACAATAGCAATAATATATGCAACACCACGGATAACAAAGAAAGTACCTGCAACATTAGTGGCTCTAATAATTATTTCCTTGAGTGCATATTTTATAGTTGATCCAAGTTTATTTACCCGTATCAATTCAGAAGGAGCTCTTCCAACTGGTCTTCCACAAATTCATTTGGGTTTCATAAAAGTTTTTACCGACTTTGGTCTTATGATTAAAGCATTTGAATATGCTGCAACTCTTGCTGCATTAGGAGCAATTGATTCATTACTTACATCGGTAGTTGCTGACAATATGACTAAAACTAAACACGATAGTAACCGGGAGCTTATAGGTCAAGGAATTGGTAATATAGGTGCAGGACTTATTGGTGGTTTGCCAGGTGCAGGAGCAACTATGCGTACTGTTATCAACATAAATTCTGGAGGAAAGAATAGACTTTCAGGAGTAATGGCCGGTATACTTCTTCTTGCAATACTGCTAGGATTAGGAACTTTGGTTGGCCATGTGCCAAATGCTGTTTTAGCAGGAATACTAATCACTGTAGGTATTGGAATTATCGATTATAAAGGCATTAGTCATATACGCAGTATTCCTAAAAGTGATGCTATTATAATGATATTAGTACTATTACTTACTGTTTTTGTAGATTTACTTGTTGCTGTTGCTGTTGGAATGGTGCTCTCCTCATTACTATTTATGAAAAAAGCATCAGACCTTGTTGAGCAAGGCAGTAAAGCTGAATCATTAAAAGACTTTAAGCCTGAAAAACCTTGGGATGATGAAGCTAAAATAAAAACTATTACTAGCGATAAGATTTACATTAAGCATATCAATGGTCCATTATTTTTTGGGGCAGCTTCTGGTTTTCAGGATATTATGAAATCTATTCCCGATGCAAAAGTTGTAATAATAAGGATGGATAAAGTACCTTATGTAGATCAAAGTGGGCTTTATGCAATGGAAGACACCCTTATGGAGCTTAAACAAAAAGGCACTACCATTCTTTTAACTGGACTTTATGGCCAAGCTGAGAGTATGTTTCGACATATAAATATTGTTCCAGGACTTATTCCTGAAGAAAACTGCTTGGCAATTAATCAATGTGAAAATTGGTTAAAAGAAAAAATAATTAATTAATATGCTAGATTTAGTATATTCGCAAAACAAACTCTTGATATATTTTATAACAAACACACAAATATGCCAAATACACAAGAATTAAGTAAGCAAGTTAAGAGCAAAGAGATACTTTCGACTATTACACCAGATATGGCCTTACAAATGATGAAAGAAGGAAATGATCGTTTTGTAAAAAAGGACATGATTGAGCGTGAGCACGAATGGCATATTCGCGAAACTATCAACTCACAACATCCTTATGCAATAGTATTAGGTTGTATTGATTCACGTGTAGAGCCTTCCATACTTTTCGACCAAGGAATTGGCGATTTATTTATCGCCCGTATTGCTGGTAATATAATTAATCAAGATATTTTGGGAAGCATGGAATATGCTTGTGCGATAAGTGGTTCGAAGTTAGTTCTAGTGCTTGGGCATACATCTTGCGGTGCCGTAAAAGGTGCAATTGATAATGTTGTGCTCGATAATCTTAGTCCATCATTGCGTAATATACAATTAGCAGCAGAGAAGGTAAAAACAGAAGAAGGATTTGAACGTACTGCCAAGAATCTTAAATTTGTAAATCTTGTTGCAAATAAAAATGTTGAACAATCAATTAACGACATCCGCAACCAAAGTCCTATTCTTCGAAATCTTGAAAAAGATGGAGATATCATTATTGCCGGAGCAGTATATGATCACTCTACTGGCGAGGTTGTATTTGATAACTAGTACTCAACAGTATTCAGTTATCAACCATTGAGTACTGAAGTCTGGTTCAAAATTACCTATTAAGTTGCAAACTATCTCCATTGAGAACTAGTATAATTGGACTTATTGTTCCAGGATATGAATTACCTATACCTCCACATAACTGAGATGGCATACCAAGGGGCATATCATAAACTTGCAATATATATGATGAGTATATGGGTGGAGACGTATTAATTGAACTTCTTTCGTATTGAATTTTTCGCAAATATTCCCCACCAAAACTAATACTATCTCTATATACAACTATAACACAGCTATTATCATTCTTTGCTAAAGTATCACCAATTGCAATATTGTAATCCATAAATAATACATCGCCTTGGTAACTCCCATTATTATATTCGGGATAATACATCTTCTGTTCAGGCACATCCACACGGTACAAACCAGCCAAAGAAGTACTATAAGTTGTATCGTCAACAATACTATTATCCGAAAAATCTCTAATCTCTCTCCGCTCTTGCAATAGCTTATAATAGGTATTTCCAAACAAAAACGTATCACCATCAGGAGTATATATATCTCGCATATAAACTATTCCTTCTGGCCAAGCAGTCACATATCCATTCTGTATCCAATGTACATTTTCCTGAGGACAAAAGAAATCGTACTCTATTGTAGGTGGAATATCAATACTCTCTTCGTCTTTCTTACAAGAGAAAATAACTAGAAATATTATCAGAATTATATAAAAATACTTTATCATTATTCAGTTAATTTAATAGAGCTATAAATAATTCCTACAAATATATAAAAAATAATATAAATTGCTATTAAGTAATAGGCAGGATATACTGTCGTATTATTTAATAGTTTGGAAGTTTTTTTGTTTAGTCCTCCATAGACCTGTACTGAGCTTAGCCGAAGTGAAAAGAGGTGGCAAATTGCATAAGTAATATGCCCGTTTTATTGAAGTTTCCAAGCAATTTGGTCGGAGGATTTTTTTGTATTCATAAATTAATTTTAGCTAACTAATTATAAAAAACAGGTAAAATAAATATACGACATTATTTATTTCTAATTACTTATATAGTTTTAGATTACCAGATTAACGATTGCAGAATGGTCAAAAAATTAAAATTCATAGATATTTTACTATTCTAATTATTAATTAAAAATTTACTTGATTGGATTTTCATGAACAAATCTGACATCAATAATCATTTATATGAAGTAATTAATCAATAAACAAATTATTATAAAAAATACCAAACAAACAAACTATATAAATACATATATTTGTAGTATGAAATCTATAAAAAATACTGTTTGGTGGATTACAGGTGCTAGCTCCGGTATTGGAAGAGCATTAGTAGAACACATACTAGTCAATGGCGGAAAAGTAATTCTTTCTTCACGTAATGAAGTAAAACTCAGAGAAATTATTCTTAAGAACAATACAAATGAGAATGACTACCTTATACTAGCTATGGATCTGGAAGACATGAGTAATGCTAAAGAGCTTACAGACAAAGTAGTACAGAAGTTTTCAAGAATAGATTTCCTAATAAATAATGGTGGAATAAGTCAACGATCATTAGTTTCAGAAACTAGTATTGATATTGATAGACGGATAATGGAAACCAATTTCTTTGGCACTGTAGCACTTACAAAAGCAGTATTACCAATAATGATAAAACAGCAAAGTGGTCATATTTGTGCAGTATCGAGTGTAGTTGGCAAGTTTGGCTTCCCTTTACGTTCGGCGTATAGTGCTTCAAAACAAGCTCTGCATGGTTTTTTTGAGAGTTTAAGAGCCGAGAATGTAGAAAATAATATAAAAGTAAGCATGATTATTCCTGGCAGAATAAATACTGCTATCTCTAATAATGCACTTACAAAAGATGGCACAAAGCATGGTGTACTTGATGATGGACAAGCAAATAGTATGAGCTCAGAAAAAGCTGCAAAGATAATTATTGGTAAAATACTAAAGGGTAAAAAAGAAATCCTAGTAGGCGGCAAAGAAATAATTATGGTACATATTAGAAGATGGTTTCCAAGATTATTCTACCATTTAGCAAGTAGAGTTCGTGCAAAATAAATAACATTATTAATATAAGTAGATCATAATGAAATCAGTAACACTTTACTCATTAGTATTGTTTTTAATATTCTGGAATTTAAATTCCTATGCTCAAAAAACTTTTGTAGTAGAAACCCATTACTTAGCTCAAGCTGACACTTCATATATATTCTATCCCAAGCAAAAGCAAACATTCTTTGAACAAAACACAGCCTTAGTTATTATGCTACATGGCTACGGTGGCGATTATAAACAATGGAGCAAAATTACGGACCTACAATCCTTTGCCAATAAGTATAATTGTATTATTGTTTGCCCCGATGGAGGAAAAGATAGTTGGTATTTTGATAGTCCAAAACAAAAAGACTCTAAATTTGAAAGCTTCTTTATAAAAGACTATCTACCCTACCTTAAAAGTAATTTAAGCATTGATACAAATGGTATTTTTATTACTGGCCTAAGTATGGGAGGCCATGGTGCAATGTATTTATTTTTGCGGCATCCTAAGCTTTTTGCGTCAGCAGGAAGTACAAGTGGAGTTCTTGATTTAAATGCTTCTGGCTTAAAATATAGTAGTTTAAGTAATAGACTTGGGGAATACAATGATAATAAGGCTATATTTGATTTATACTCTAGCATAAATTTATTGGAAAGTATTAAATTTTCGGATAAACCAATTATTTTCGATTGTGGAAATAAGGATCATTTATATAATTCAAATAAAGCCTTTAAAGATCGATGCGATTCATTATATATTAATGCTACCTATTTTAGTTTCCCTGGACGGCATGATAGAAAATACTGGAAAGAAAGTATTGCTTGGCATTTCGAGTTTTTTAATAATGTTTATTTAAAGGAATTAAAAATTAGGAATAAGGAATTAAGAATGGGTAATTCGTCAGTCCCTGATAGCTATCGGGAGAGTGATTTACGAAGAGAAACGAAGTAAATAGTAAAGCTTGTATTGAGCTTAGTCGAAATGAAGGCTGGATTTAAGTAATA
>JAOZSY010000439.1 GCA_029939445.1 Bacteroidales bacterium | reverse complement strand
AGTTGATGACTCCAGAAATGAAAAAAATGATGGAGGAGATGCAGAAAATGATGAAGGAGGAAATGAAGAAGGATGACGCTCAGCAAATGCTCCAAAAAATGGAAATGGATAATGAAGACCTTGAAAAGAAACTTGATAGGGATTTAGAATTATTTAAGCAACTGGAGTATGACCAAAAACTGCAAGAAGCTATAAATAAACTTGATAGCATACAAAAACAACAGGAAGAACTTAGTAAGAAGCTTGATAAAAAAGAAATGTCAACTCAAGAGGCTAATGAAAAACAGGATAAATTAAATTCTGATTTTAAGGATTTTGAGAAAAAAATTGATGAGGCAAAAAGGGCAAATAGCGAACTCAAATCTCCTAACGAAATTAAAGATTTTACGGAAGAGCAAAAGAAAATAAACAATGCTATGCAAGAAAGTTCTCAAAAGCTTGATGATGGCAAAAAGAAAGCCGCTTCTAAGATGCAGAAAAGCGCATCAGATTCCATGAAAAGCCTTTCGGAAAAGCTAAAGAAAATGCAAGCCGAAATGGAAGAAGAATCTAATTCTGAGAATATGGAAGATTTAAAGGATATTCTTAGTAATTTACTGGAAATATCTTTTGCCCAGGAGAATTTAATGATTAAAACAGAGAATACTCATCGCTCAGATCCTAATTATCCTAAACTTATTAGCGAACAAAAGAAAATACGCGAAGATTTTAGGATGGTAGAGGATAGTCTATTATCGTTGAGCAAGCGACAAGCGAGTATTTCACCAATGGTAAGTATGGAGTTGAGTGATATTAATAGAAACATGCAAACAACTTTAGATCTACTTTTAGATTTAAACACCATAGGCTATACTGGGCGTAATAAGAAAAAAAACGCCATTGGTAAACAGCAAGAGGTAATGACTTCGGTCAATAATCTTGCGCTAATGCTATCAGAAAGTCTTGAGCAAATGCAAAAACAACAAATGCAAGCCAAGGCAGGAAAAGGTAAATGTAACAAGCCAAAACCAGGCTCTAGTGGGAGTAGTATGAAAAGTATAAGACAAATGCAAGAAGCATTAAATAAACAAATGCAAAGAATGCGCGAACAACTTAAAAAAGGTAAGGGCAAAAAGGGGCCTAAAAAAGGCAAAGGCAAGCCAGGCAAAAATGGAGGCCTTGGTGGCGAAAAGATGAGTGAAGAGATGGCAAGAATGGCTGCTCAGCAAGAAATGCTAAGAAAGAAGCTACAAGAGCAACAAAGTATGCTCAAAAAGGCAGGAAAGGGGCAGCAAGCACAAGGACTTAATAAAGTGATAAAGGATATGGAACAAAACGAAACTGAGCTTGTAAATAGCTTAATTTTACGCGAAAGCATGATTAGGCAACAGGAGATTGTAACACGTCTTTTGGAAGCTGAAAAAGCAGAAAGAGAACAAAAGCAAGAAGAAACACGTGAAGCCAAGGAGGGATATAAAAAAACTCGGGTGAATCCACCTAATATTCAGAAGTTTATCGACCAACAAAATAAAGAGGCAGAATTATTGAAAACTATTCCTCCAAATTTGAAACCTTTTTATAAAAATAAAGTAAACATATACTTCGAGCATATTAATACAAATAAATAAAATCAGA
>JAOZSY010000187.1:1195-5327 GCA_029939445.1 Bacteroidales bacterium | reverse complement strand
ATTATTGTTCTATTTTTTATAACAATTGGAGGAAGTTTATAATTATGACTATTTATGCACAATTAGGATATACATTTCTAGGTTTATTTTTAGTATTAAACTGGGGAATGTTAATGAGCGCAACTTTTAGAAAGATTGTTGCTCGAGTAGCTGGACGACATGGTATTCCATTCTATCAACCTTGGATTGATCTTGCTAAGAATGTAGGCGTAAGGACTACACTTACTCATGGTACAATGTTCTATTTAGGGCCTGTATTCAGACTTACAGGAGCTGTTGGTATGTTTCTTTTTATGCCTGCTTTGGTTACGGAGAACGGACATTGGTTAAATTTCTCTTTTCAAGGAGATATTATTTTAATTCTTTATTTCCAATTATTTGGAATGTTGGGAATGGCGCTAGGTGCTGGAGAAGGTGGACAACCTCACTCGGCAATAGGTATTGGTCGTGGTTTGGCTCAGCATGCTGCTGTTGAATTGCCTCTTACTTTAGGTATCTTATCCTTAGCTATTCAATACCAAACTTTATCATTAGTTGAAATTGTAGAAGCACAGCAAGTTTTAGGCTGGACTTTGTTTACCAACCCTGTAGCTTCAGCAGCTATTATGCTTGCAGCTCTAGGTGCTTTTGGTCATTCACCTTTTAACTTGGTGAAAGCTCCAAACGAGATTCCAATTGGACCTCCTACAGAGTATCATGGTAGCTACTTAGGAATATTGATGAGTAGTGGTGCTATTATCCATGTTATGGAAGCAGCATTATTTATGAACCTTGTTTTTGGAGGTGCTACTAGTTGGGTCGAATTTATTATTAAAACATTCTTAATATATTTCTATTCTGTATTTGTGGGAGTTGTATTCCCTAGATTTAGAATTGAGCAATCTGTAGTTTGGTTTTTCAAGCTACCATTAGTATTAGGTATCATTGCTATATTATTATATAGTTTTTAATTTAGAGTATTATGTCAGAATTAGATATGAATGATAAGATGAACGAACTTCTTAAAAAGGCAGAGGCTAATGCTTCTACTAAAGAAGAAAAGTCGTTTGTTCGTCCTGAAGATGAAGAGAGAGAAGTTATTGCTCCTGATGGTTCTATTATTAAAGTAAATCCTATTTACGATTACTTTAGTGGAGAAAAACCTACTGTAGAAGAGCCAAGTAAAGGTGTTGTTGAAAAATTCCTGAACTGGGCTCGTGCCGAAAGTATTTGGGTATTGGGCTTTGGAACTGGCTGTGGTAGTATAGAGATACCACCACTAATGACTCCACGATTTGATGCTTTCCGTTTTGGTGTTCAAATGCGTCCTACACCACGTCAGTCAAATGCATTTATTATTTCGGGTTACCTATCGGTAAAGACTCTTAAGAGAGTTATCCGTAGTTATGAGCAAATGCCTTCTCCAAAATATATTATTGCTCTTGGTAGTTGTACTATCAATGGTGGTATGTATTACGATAGTTATAGTACTATCAATCGTTTGGATAAGTACTTGCCAGTAGATGTTTATATTGCTGGTTGTATGCCTCGCCCTGAAGCTCTTTTAGCAGGTTTTATGAAGCTTAAAGAGATTATTAAATCAGGAAATGGTGAAGGTGCTAATATATATGCAGAAAATTTTGATGAGTATAAAGCAAATCAAAAGAAGGTAATTAAGGATTGGAATATGCCGGATTATAACTGGTAATTCATAAACTTATAATATTTCAATAATGAAAAGTTTAATAGAAAGAGTAGGTACAAAATATAATTTGAAAGAGGTTGTTCAACAACGTGATAATCTTGTTTTTGCCTATGTAGATAAAGAGTTAGCCATTGATATGGTTACATATATGCGCGATTACGAAGGTTATGCGCACTTTACTTTAATGAGTTGTGTGGATTGGATAGAAGATGGATATTTTCAACTTCTTTACCTTCTTAATAATCCTGAAACTAAAACTGAGTTTGGTATTAAGGTAGCAATTGATAGAGAAAATGCTGTAATGCAATCTGCTCATCATTTATGGGAACAGATTTGGACATACCAACGCGAGTTGAAAGAGGCTTTTGGAATCGATTTTCCTGGTAGCCCTAGAGTAGATGAGGATTTTGTTGTTGAAGGTTGGGATGAAATGCCTCATATGCGTCGCGATTTTGATACTAATAAATATGCTGAAGAAACATATTTTATGCGTGAAGGTCGTAAAACTCATGATCCGGCAACATATATGCGCGAGAAATTATATCCTAATCAACCAGTAACCGCTAAAAAAAATAAAGATGAGCAATAAGTTTTTTCAACCAGATAGAAGTAAATATCCTTCTACGAAAGGTGACGGCACTTTAGATGTTGATTTGTCATCTCATAAATATACAAAGATTTGGTTAGGACCTAACCACCCTGGTGTTACTGGTAATATGGCAGTTGAAATGACACTTGGTGGCGACGAAATAGTTGAAGCTAAAACACATGTTGGTTATCTACACCGTGGATTTGAGAAATTAATAGAACGTCGTTTATTCGTTCAGGGTTTCCCAACTTCTATTCGTATGTGTGTGGCTGAACCAGATACTAATGAATACCTTATTGCTCGTTCTACTGAGGAGCTTTCGGGCCTAACAGGACAGGTTCCTGAAATGGCTGAATGGCTAAGAACTTTAGCGTTAGAGATGGCTCGTTTGCAAGGTTTACTTCGTGGAGTTCCTGGTCAAGCTGGTACTTATTCTTTAGGAATTGGTGTTCAGTGGGGAGTTTATCTTCGCGACTTAATTCTTGATCGTTTTGAGGAACTTACTGGAGCACGTGTTTATCATATGTATATTATCCCTGGTGGAGTCCGTGGTTTATTGCCTAGTGGTTTCAAAAAACGTATGGAAGATAACCTTACCGATATTGATGATTTTATAGTACGTATTAGAAAATTGATATTTCATAATTCAGTTTTTAAGGCTCGTGCTGTAGGTAGTGCTGTTATTCCTAAAGAGTGGATTAATAAATTTGGAATTGTTGGAACTAATGCTCGTGCTTCTGGAGTGAAACGTGATGTTAGAAAAGATAATCCATACTTAAAATATAGTGAGTTGGATTTTGATCCACCAACAGCTACTGATGGCGATATTTATTCTCGTACATGGGTTCGTTGGCAAGAGCTAGTTCAAACGGTTGATCTTATTCGTCAGATTATGGCTAAAATGCCAGAAAAAGGTGATATTAAAGGTGATATGCCCAATGTGCTACACTGGAAGATCCCTAAAGGTGAAACTTATGTGAAACTTGAAAGTGGTAGAGGTGAATACGGAATGTATTATGTGACCGACGGATCTTCAAAGCCTCGAAGAGTTAATCTAAGAGGGCCTAGTTATACTCACGCAATTGCAGTTTTGGAGAAAATGCTTATAAATACTAATATTGCTGATGTTCATGCAACAATGGTATCATTACAAACTTGTCCACCAGAAATTGAAAGATAAAAAATGTTTATTTGTTTAATTGTTGATAGCCTGTCTATTGGCAGTCTGTTTAATAGAATAATTAAACAAAATGAGACCAAAGCTTGAGGAATTAGCGAATAATCTAAATAGTTTTCGAAAATTCCAATTAATGAAGGACTCCGAATAAACAATTAAGCAAATAAACGAATAAACATAATATTATGAATATTAAAGATATATTAACCCCTTTTACTACTTGGAGCAAGGTAGTTCAAGACCCGGTAACAATTAAAGACCCACTAAATAGGGAGGCCGCTCCTCGTTATAGAGGGTTTCATAAAAATGATATTGATATGTGTATTGGTTGTGGTACTTGCGAAGCTATTTGTGAGAATCAAGCAATTGATATGGTTCCTGTTGAAGGAGTTGAAACTAAAAGTGGAGATAGTGGATTGCGCCCACGTATTGATTATGGTCGCTGCTGTTGGTGTGCTCTTTGTGTAGATATTTGCACAACAAATTCGCTAAATCTTACTAATGAATACACATGGGTAGACGCTGATCCTGAAGTGTTTATATTTACTCCAGGTGTAGATAAAAAATCATGGGATGATAAGGAAGATGGTTGGCAAAAACCAGTTCCTAATTATCATTTTTATGGACAGAATAGAGTCCACATGAGCGAACTGCATGCTGACGAACGTAAGGATTCATTTAT
>JAOZSY010000187.1:0-1095 GCA_029939445.1 Bacteroidales bacterium | reverse complement strand
TATATTGCTGACCAAATTCCTGCTGACGTTGATAAGTATAATGAGATTTTATACTCTAAAGATATTAAGAAGAATGATAAGAAAATTGCAATTATAGGTTCGGGACCTGCTGGTCTTTCTGCAGCTTATTATTTGGGTTTACTAGGATATTCTGTAACAATTTTTGAAAAACTTCCAGAAGCTGGTGGTATGATGCGTTACGGTATTCCTTCGTATCGTCTTCCTTACGACCAAATTAATAAGGATGTGGATTATATCCTTTCAATAGGAGTAGATATTAAATATAATGTAAATATAGGAACAGATATAACATTACAACAATTAAATGATGACTATGATGCTGTATATGCAGGTACTGGTCTTCACTTAGGTAGAAGTACCAGAATTCCAGGTTCTGATCATAAGAATGTATATCAATCAGTAGATTTACTGCGTGATATCGTTACAGGAGTTCCTGTGCCAGTAGAGAAAAAGATTGTAGTAATTGGTGGTGGAAATGTTGCAATGGATATTACTCGTTCAATGGCTCGCTTGCAGATGGAGAAATATGGTGAGGTTAACGTAATCGCTACCGCATTAGAGGACGAAGAGCATATGCCTGCTGATAGAGAAGAGATTGTTGAAGCTCGTGAGGAAGGTTGTGATGTTATTCCTGCTTATGGCCCACAAGAGGTTATAATAAAGGATGATAAAGTTGTTGGTTTAAAAGTATGGAAATGTTTATCAATATTTGATGAAACAGGATTTAATCCTAAGTTTGATGAAAGTGATGAACGTATCTTTGAAGGCGATATGGTTATAGAATCTATAGGTCAAGGAATGGACTTATCATACCTGAGCGAAGATATAAAGGCTAAAATGGAATTTGGCCCTCGTGGTAGAATCCTAGTTAATGAAGACTGGCAAGCTAAAGGTTTACCATGGTTATTTATTGGTGGTGATATTATCGAAGGTCCTGATGTTATTCATGGTATTGCCAACGGACACCGTGGTGCTATGAGTATTGATGAATTTTTGAATCAAGGTAGATAATAAGATTTAAGTAAATTTATATATTTAGCACGTAGAGTACTGTACTTTACGTGCTATTTTTTT
>JAOZSY010000438.1 GCA_029939445.1 Bacteroidales bacterium | reverse complement strand
AGCAACAATCATATTATTATGTATTTTTTACAATTAGACATTATTATAGCATTACCCCCGCTGGTGCGCGAACAATGTCATTAAGTTAAGAATATAAATATTTAGTAATTAGCCGAATACACAAATTAGAATTCTTGAACTTTAAGCCTTTATAACACCTTCATTTACTAAATTGAGCAAGTACAAGGCCGTATATTAGCAAATATGTTATTTTTAGTTAATGTGGGGCCAAAGGTTTTAATAAGCGTACATTTGCACTTTATAAAAATAAAGAACATATGGCATCATTTTCAAAATTAGGAGTAAAAGAGGATTATATAATAGGATTGAAAGAACTTGGAATTAATAAACCAACTGAAATTCAAGAAAAAGTAATTCCAGTATTAATAAATTCCAAGACCGACCTTATTGGTTTGGCACAAACAGGTACAGGAAAAACTGCAGCCTTTGGGTTGCCTTTACTGCAAAGTATAGACACCTCTTCAAAAGAAGTTCAAGGTTTAATCTTAACGCCAACACGTGAATTGGCACAGCAAATTAAAAAACATTTATTCAAATACACAAAACATGTAGATGAAAAAATCTTTTTAGAAGGCGTATATGGTGGGGAAAAAATTGATATTCAAATTAAAAACTTATACCGAACTACACATATAATAATTGCTACTCCTGGCAGATTGATTGATTTAATAGAAAGAAAAGTTGTTAAACTAAATCATGTTAAAACCATAGTTTTAGATGAAGCAGATGAAATGCTGAGCATGGGTTTTAAAGATGATTTAAATACTATATTAAAATATACTAGTGGAATTAGTAATACGTGGTTATTTTCAGCTACAATGCCAAAAGAGATTAAGCGTATTGTTGAGTCTTATATGGCTGTAGATGCTGTTAGGGTTACAATAAATGAAAATTCTATTGTAAACGCAAATATTACACATCAATTTATTAAAGTTGAAATAAAAGACAAAGTAGATCTGATAGTTGATTTGATAGAAGAGATAGGCGATGACAGAGGCATTATTTTTTGCAGAACAAAAGCTGGAACGCAAAAGTTAGCGGAAGTTTTGAAAGAAGAAGGCTTTTCAGTGGGAGCTTTGGAAGGTGATATGCAACAACGTGATCGAGAAAAAGCAATGCGTGCTTTTAAAAATGGCAGTACTCAAATATTAATTTCAACCGATGTTTCGGCAAGGGGAATTGATGTTAGTAATTTAGCATTTGTACTTCATCACCAATTACCTGAACAATTAGAATATTATACTCACCGTAGTGGAAGAACTGCAAGAGCCGGTAAAAAAGGAAATTCAATAGCTTTGATAACCCCCGGTGAATTGTCTAAAATCCATGAAATTCAAAAGGAATTAGGCATTCGATTTAGCGAATTAAAAAGATAGTATAAAACTAAATTCAGGGTTATACAGTTTTGTAGAAGCAAGGGGCAGGAATGCCCATTGTAAATAGAAGTGTAATGGCCATTCTTGGCCGTTTCTTTTATTGATAATAAAAGCAAGTGCTATAGTCTATTCTCAAAAGAGCCATTTTTTAATAACGACTTTGAAATAATATAAGACCCTTTATTAATTGTTTCTTTCTATATCTCAAATTTATTCATCTAGAAC
>JAOZSY010000437.1 GCA_029939445.1 Bacteroidales bacterium | reverse complement strand
TTATAAAAGCAAAATTATATCGAAGTATCTGCAAAAATTATGACAAAACAATTATATGCCGTATTATCAGTAAAATAGATAGACTGATTAGTAATTAAACATTAATGGTAGAAAAGATTAAGGATATATTTAGCTCAAAACTCATAAAACATTCCTTTGTTTTTGTTTTTGTAGATATAATAAATAAATCAATACCTTTTCTTTTATTACCAATACTTACACATTACCTTTCGCCTGCCGATTATGGTATTATAGCATCTTTTAATTCACTAATCGCTATTCTTGCGGTTTTTATCGGCCTTAGCGTACATGGTGCTGTTAATGTGAATTACTATAAACTTAGCAAAGAGGATTTAGGGAGTTTTATAGGCAATGTTGTTCTAATACTAATTGCAAGTACTATAATAGTAAGTATTATTGTATACTTATTTAGGTTTCCGTTGGAAGAATATCTAAAATTTCCTTGGCAATGGTTTTTTGCTGCCGTGGTAATGTCTTTAGGATCGTTTTTAGTAACAATAAATCTTACACTTTGGATTGCAGAGCAGGAGCCTAAGAAATTTGGTGCTTTCAATATTTTGGATACAATTCTGAAACTTGGAATGTCGCTTTGGTTTGTTGTTATAATGCTTATGGACTGGCGAGGGCGTGTAATAGCAATGGTTATCGGAACCATAATCATGTCTATTCTTAGTTTGATAATTCTTTGGAGAAGGGGTTATCTAAAATTTAATTATAGTCCCGAACATATAAAAGACGCATTAAATTTCGGAATTCCATTGGTGCCTCATCAATTGGGAAGCTGGCTTAAAAATGGTGCGGTTATTCTTATTCTTGTTAGTATTATTGGCACTTCTAGCACAGGGCTATACGATATTGGGTTCAAAATTGCTTCCATATTAAGTTTTGTTTTTATGGCTTTTAATAAGGCATATCAACCTTTTCTTTTTCGAAAGCTAAAGGAAAACCCCACTTTTGATATTAAAGCAAGTATTGTAAAACAGGCATATTTCTTTATGGCAGCTATGATGTTGGGGGCAGTTGTGATGACACTATTTGCACCATATTTTATAAGTGTATTTTTAGACCCAAAGTTTGCTGATTCATATATTTATGTTGGCTATTTGGCTTTTGCCTTTGTTTTTCAAGGTATGTACCTAATAGTTGTTAGCTATATTTTTTATGAAAAGAAAACCAAATATTTGGCATATATAACCTTTGTGGTTTCTGTTGTTCATATAATATTGGCATATGCTCTTATTCAAAATTATGGAGCACTTGGTGCCGCTCAAGCTAGCTTAGTAAGTTTTGCTATTTCCTTTCTTTTGGTTTGGTATTATAGCAATAAAGTATATCCAATGCCCTGGTTTAGTTTCAGAGCTCGGTAGTTGGCTGGAGTAAACAGTAAACAGTAATCGGTTATCAGTGATCGGTCTCGATAACTACGGAATGCGATGATAAATAAAGAGCTTTAAGCGCAGCGCAAAGCAATCATAATAGTCATAATAATCAGCGTCTAAAAAAACAGTAATCAGTAATCAGTCTTCAGTCTTGATAGCTGTTGGATTTGATGATAAATAAAAAGCTTTAAGTGTAGTGCAAAGTAAAATGGAAGAGAAAAACC
>JAOZSY010000186.1 GCA_029939445.1 Bacteroidales bacterium | reverse complement strand
CCTACGAATGGACAGGTGCAACTGATACAGATTGGGGTATAGCTACAAATTGGGCGTCTGGTCTTTCACCAACCGCAGCTACAGATGTAATTATTCCAAATGTAACTAATCACCCAATTTTAAGCAATACTTCATATCAAAATAATATTATTATTGAGTCTGGCGCTAATGTAACGGTACCTTCAGGTGTAACTGTTAGCTCTGCAGGTAGAAAAAGTAATAAAGGTACTTATACAAATAATGGTACAGCTAGCTTCTCAGGAGATATTGATAATCATGGTACTGTGATTAATAATGGTACACTTACTACCACTGGCACAGTATCAAATCATGGTACTCTTACAAATAATTCTGGAGCTACATATAATGCAACAGACCTTGATATTACTGGTACTTTTACCAATGAAGGAGATTTTATTATTAAAGGAGATTTTACCCAATCAGGTA
Organism: Bacteroidales bacterium; assembly: GCA_029939445.1. Lineage (GTDB taxonomy): Bacteria > Bacteroidota > Bacteroidia > Bacteroidales > UBA1556 > UBA6267. Next base: position 4,903 of record JAOZSY010000186.1, on the reverse strand, counting down.
CTTATGATACCGATGCTGGTTATGTTGAATACGCAGGCTCAGTAGCGCAAAGTGTTGTAAATGATGATTATAAAGACTTAAAAATAAATAATAGCAGTGCAACTGGCGTTACATTAAGTGGTGATATTATTATTTCAGGAACTCTAGAGATTGCAGATGGTGATTTAGATATGAATTCACATGATATTAGCTTAGGCACAACTGGTACATTGTCTGAATCTGGAGCTGAGTTAACTGGAGGAAGTAATGGCACTATTACAGCCACAAGAACTCTAAACAACCCAAGCAGTGAGAATGTTGGAGGCTTAGGAGTAATAATTACTAGTTCGGCAAATCTTGGTAGCACTACAGTTATTCGAGGACATGAGTCACATGAAAATGGCAATTCTGGTCATAGTGAAAAATCTATATTAAGATATTATGATATTTCTCCAACTAATACAAATACTGGTTTAAATGCAACATTAAGATTTAGTTATTTTGAAAGTGAATTGAACCTAAGTACTGAGGCTGATTTAGCATTATATCGCTCCACAGATGGTACAAACTGGATAAAGCAGGATGAAAGTAAAACTACAGTAGATGCTAGTTCAAATTATGTTGAGCTTACTGGTATTGATGCATTCTCAATGTGGACTGCATCAGATAAAGTAGATTATCCTCTGCCAATAGAACTTATTTCTTTTAAAGCAACAAATACTTCAAATACAATTGTATTAGAATGGCAAACTGCCTCTGAAATTAATAACGAAGGTTTTGAACTGCAACGTAGTATTGAAGGAGAGAATTGGTCAAATATTGCTTTTATAAATGGTGCTGGTAATTCAAATGAAATACTTAAGTATGCATTTGTAGATAATGAGCCTAATATGGTAAATTATTACCGCCTGAAGCAAATAGATTTTGATGGAGCTTATGAGTATTCTCAGATGGTATATGCAGAATTAATAAGTGATAATATTTCAATATATCCAAATCCTGCAAATAATACGCTTAATATTTCTGGCTTTAATAGGTCAGAAATTAAGACAATAACACTGTATAATTATATGGGTAAATTAATTAGGGAAATTCCTGTAAATACTACAAAAGTTGATGTGTCTGACTTAAGCGCTGGTTATTATTTTATACAATTGCAGTATATAAATGGAAGCTATATAAATCAAGAATTCATAAAGAAGTAAAAATATTTTTTAATAGTATAATAAGCCCATCAAATTTTGATGGGCTTATTTTTTGCCCAAAATTTAATTAAATTTCTTTCTTCAATAGGCTTATAAGCTGAGGAGCTTGCAAAACTCCCGACTCACGAAAAACTTGTCTTCCTTTTTTGAAAATAGCTATTGTTGGCACGCTTCTTATTTGCCATTTTTGTGCTATGGCAGGGTTTTTATCCACATCAATTTTAAGAACTCTTACTTTATCTCCTAGCTGATTTGATACCTCTTTAAGTATTGGTCCCATCATTTTGCAAGGCTGACACCATTCTGCACTGAAATCTAACAGTACAGGCTTATCACCATTTATTATTTCATTAAACTTGCTCATAATAATTAACTTTATTTCCTTTTTGTAATACTAATTTTGTGCCATTGGTGAAAAGATGTCATTATAGCACAAAATCCAAAAAGTTATCTCTGTTAACAACAGTATATTTTGCTTGAGGATAAGTATCAACCCAAGTTTTGGAGGGCTTTGGTATTTTATCTCCATACTTTATCTCTAGACCATTAATCTGTTTGCCCAAAACTTCCACAAAATCCACTTCGCCACCAGTATATACACGCCAAAAGTAAAACTTACTTCGGTCACCCTTATAACGCATGTATTTAATTCGCTCCATAATTATGAAGTTTTCCCAAATGGCACCAACATCTTGTCTTTTTTCAATAGGTCTGAAATCTTCTATCAGCATATTACGAATACCTAAATCATAAAAATAGTATTTATCCTTTTTCCTAACTTCTTTGCTTAAATTTTTGCTATACCCTTGAAGTCTATATATTACAAATGATTTTTCCAATAAGTCCAAATAATGAATTACAGCATCACGACTCATCTCCAATTCTTGACTTAACTTATTGATAGATATTTGCGAACCAATACGATATGCTAATAATTCCAATAGTTGATGAATTTTTACTGAATTGCGTATGCGAGATAGCTCTAATACATCCTTATAAAGATATGAGCTAACAATTTCTTCGAGCATCTCTATTTTATCAGCATTTGTTTTGCTAGTATATACTTCAGGATATAATCCATATAACATAAAATTATCAATGTTATCACTAAGCTCATACTTATTCATATTTGCACTTAGTTCATGCATAGAAAGAGGGTACATGCTATGTGTCCATTTTCTGCCAGCTAGAGAGTCACTAATTTGGTAAGCAATATCAAATGAAGAAGATCCTGTTACCAATACCTTTAAGTGAGGAATCTCATCATGCAATATTTTGAGGTTTATTCCTAAATTATTTATTCGTTGTGCCTCGTCAATAAATAGCATATCATAACCTTCAGTTAGGTTTTTAAGTTTCTTCAGATCTCTTGAAGAAAGAATATTATGATGTTTTTGTAAGTCAGCATTTATATGTAGAGTTTTTAATTTCAAATCATTAATTATTTGCAATGCCAATGTTGTTTTTCCCAATTGACGAGCACCATAGATTATAACAATACGATTGCTGTTGAGGATTCTATTCTTTATTGAATTTGTTATGTCTCTGTTAATCATGACAAAATGGTTTACTAATGAACTGCAAATATAGTATAAATATTTTTAAATCAGCAAAATTAACGCTAATATTGTAGTTAAACCAGCAAAATTAACGCTAAAATTGTAGTTGAATCAGCAAAATTAACGCTAAAATTGCAGATTAGTCAATAAAATAATAAGAAAAAAGCAGTCATTTATTATAATGACTGCTTTAGAATTCTATTATATATAAATTATTAAAATACATTGAATTTTAGATTTACAAAAGTCATCATCCCTTCCACATCTAAAGAAACGACTTCCATAATTTCAGCAATTTCAGGGCCAAATACCTTTGTCATAATAGCTCCATTAGCTGTAGATATATATACTTGTCCATTAGATTTTTCATAAACGGCAAAACTTTTATGCATCATTGCACCAATTTTCTTTCCATTATCTTTTATGAGTACATCTGAAGCTAATTTCCCATTACAATACTTTATAATTATGAAATTACCAATACTTTTCCCACCGCCTTTAATAATTGCAGCATCTTGATCTATAACTCCAGTTACACTCCAACCGTCCTTACTATTTATACTATTCTGTAGTACTTCCACAGTTTTTTCAAACTCATAAGGACTCTTTATCTCCTTAAGGATCATGTTTTCTGCAGAGATATTCATTACTAATCCTGTGAAAATTACACCGAAGACAAGGCCTCCTAAAACTGATGTAATAAATAAAACTCTTTTTTCCATTTTATTGCTCATAACTAATTTGTTTTTATTATTATTATTTTCTTTTAATCTTCTTTAATACATAGTTCTTTATTCTTAATTGCAATATAGGTTTTATAAGAAACTACTAATAATGCTATAATAGATGATATCATAAAAAACCATGAAATGTACATATAGATATTCTTAGCTGTTAACTGATAAGCTGCAACTGATGCTAATGTTACTGATGCTATAGGGAATAAGAAGGCCCACCATGAAATAAAGAATTTCAGACCTTTGAAACTATTTCGTAGCATGAAAAGTAATATAGCAAAGAAATAAGATAGAAATAGCATTATATATGCAAAGGTATCTAAGCTTTGAGTTATTTTAATATATGCAACAAAACCAATAGCTGGAGGTGCTAATAGTATAAAGAATGTTGGCATAAACTTTTTGGGCATTTGATCGTGAAATATTACTCGGTTTAAGAATATTGTTAATAGTATTATCCAAAATAAGAAACCAATTGCAAAATAGGCTAATGATAATTCCAATGATATATAATCAACACCAATTACTGGTATTAACATATTTCCAACAACAGGAATAAACCATGCTGGATTAAAGAACTTTATTTCAAAGTTATGCTGTATCCAAAACTTAATGGTATGTAACATTATATATGTATGTCCGATAAACCCAATCCACCATAATGGTAATGATACAAATGGCCAAATACCTTGAAATACTATAGATAATAGGAGAAAAGAAATTGTCATTGCTGAAAAGAAATTAATCCTAATGCGATGTGTAAAATCTGTATTTACTTCACTATAATATCTGTATGCTTTTAAGGAATACATAAAGCTAACTACTATAAATACTATGAATGTAATAACGGTCATTAGTAAAAAAGGCCAATGAGGTAACCACTGCAGATGATAGAATTTATTGAATGATACTGTTATTCCAGCTAGGCCCATTATACTTGCAAATGCAGCAACTGGAAAATATTTTATTCTAGAGTTTTCCATATAGTATTATTTATGTATCAATATATAATAATGATATACAATTTGATTATTTAAATATTTATTGAGAATTAACGATTGATTTGTAATGATTACTTTTTGAAAAAATCAATTACAATATTTACAATTATTACATATTATTATAATAATTAAATGCAAAACTAATGGAATTAGTCGTTAACTATCAATTAAAAAGACATCTTATTTAGAATTAATCTATATAATGGTAAAATGTCATAAAATATATAATTATATCTTAAAAAAGAAAATGACTTTTTGTAATAAAGTAGAGGAAATAAAAAATGGACAATAAAAAAGCAGTCATTTTTTGAAAAATGGCTGCTTTAAAATCTAGTTATTAATAATGTATTAAAACATATCCATTCCCACATAATTTTGTGGAGTAATAGCTCTAAGCTCTTTCTTAATGTCTTCGTTTACAT
>JAOZSY010000436.1 GCA_029939445.1 Bacteroidales bacterium | reverse complement strand
ACATATAAATCGGATAAAGGAAGTGCGGCAGTAGAAGTAATATAGCCAGAAGCCGTAGTGCTACTACCATCAATCACTGCAGGTTCATCTACCCAATTGCTACCATCCCATTTTGCAAATTTTAAGGAGTCTGAGTGAATACTTTTTATTCCACTTTCATCACCATCTCTCCAATTTATTCTAACTTCTTCACTAATACTAGATGCTGATGTAATATGCCAATATTCCACATCACTAACTTTAACTAAAGGTAAACTTACTGAAGCTTTATTTGGAATTGGTTTTTGATAATAGTATTGTGCTGTAACAGTCATTGCTGTGGCTCCAGGATCAGCTACTCTAATGGGGGCCCATTTTGCACCATCACCAATATCAAAGGTAAAACCCTTAGCGCCATTATATGTTACTGGACCATCGATAAACTTTAGTTTAGAGGCAGAACCAGATTTTGTACGCCCATCATCCTTAAATGTAATAGAACCACTACCGACATGAACAATTCCAGAATAATAAAAATTCAGCTCATTGGTAATTATAATATCACTATTAATTATAAGGCTTGCACTACTGGTATTTCGAACTTTTATGTGCCCAAAATTAGTGGTTTGTGTTCCGCCAATACTTTGGGCAATGGTAGAATGAAAATAGGCTTCTCCTGTGCCACTACTAGCAGTAAAACCTGTATTGGAGGCATTATTAGTCCAATCACCATCAAGTATAATACTTGCTGTGCCAGAGGCGACTATTTCGCCATTGCCACTTATTACAATTTGAGAAAAACCCAAACTGGGAAGCAGTAGCATAATGAATATGTATTTTATATATCTCTTCATAATTATAATCTTACATATTTGTTGCTATAATATACCAATTTGCTCCATCGCTCTGAATATGCACAAAATCACCGGGGGTTAATGTAGCAGTGGCAACAGCATCTATTGTTTCCGTACCATCTGCATCAACAGTCGCGCTGCCACTTGTATGATTTTTAATAATATACACACGCCCTGTAATCCCAACTGCTGTGGGCAGTGTAACTGTAGCAGTTGTAGTTATAATATAAGTATAATCAGTTGCTGTCAATGTGGTAGCGGCACCAGTTCGTATAGGTAAAGAGACAGAACCACCTACTTTTAAATAACTATTAGGTGATGTTTCATTAATGCCAAGATAACCATTTGCATTAATTCTAACTCTTTCTGCACCAGTAGAACCAATAATAACATTATCAGTTAAGCCTGAAGGTAGCCCATTCAAATTTGAACCAATAATTGTGTTGCCACTTCCTGTGGTAATTCCACGGCCTGTATAACCCCCTATTGCTGTATTATTTCCGCCAGATGTAACGTCATTTAGAGCAAAATACCCAACTGCGGTATTATTTGTAGCAGTGGAATTATTAAGCGCCGAAGTTCCAATAGCAACATTATAAGTACCAGTACTATTCTGATTTAAGGCAAGATACCCATAGGCAGAATTACTATTCCCGGTAGTATTAGTTTGCATAGCATCCAAACCTGTTGCAACATTATAAGCACCAGTTGAGCTTCCTCCAGCGTTTAGTCCGAAAAAGACATTACTATTACTAGCTACAGCATCTGTTAAATCATCAATTCCAATAGTCGCAGTAGAAT
>JAOZSY010000185.1 GCA_029939445.1 Bacteroidales bacterium | reverse complement strand
TCAGAATCAATAATATGATTTAATACAGTACTATATGCTTCAAGAACAATTATGCCAGTATCTGCTAGATCTAATTGGTAGTTTATAGTACTACCAGAGCCAATATTGTAGAATGTATTAGAGTTCTTAATTTTCCAGCTATAAGTAATCTCACTATTAGCTATTGTAGATAAAGTAAGCGTCTCATTCTCTACGAATACTGCTCCACTTTGGTGTGTAGTAGATCCTGTTTCAACTGTGAATGATGTATTTGCGATTGTATTTATACTGTAAGAAGCAGTAGCAACAACGTAATTAGTTGCAGGATTTACCAACTCTAAGGTAACATCTCCATTGTCGATACTAGATAGAGTGTGATTTAATGTGGCTCCAGTTCCCATTGAAGTATTATCCACACTCCAGTTATAATTTAGGTTTAAACTAGCATCAGAGTTAAAACTATAATCAACAATATTTCCTTCTGTAAAATACGATCCACTAGGTCGCTCTTCATTATTGTAGTTAAGAACAATAGTTGGAATTTCGCAAGCGTTGATCATATATTCAGTAGTTGCTAATAAGTTATTATATAGCGAGCTTTTGACTTCAAGAATAATCTTACCGGTATTATCAATGGTCATCAAATGATTTACAGAACTACCACTACCAATGGTATAAGTAGTATCAGCATTTTCAAATTTCCACTCATAACTTAAGTATGAATTAGAAGTTGTACTAAGATTAATACTATTTCCTTCACAAAATGTAGCACCACTAGGGTGATCCATTCCATTATATGAAACAGTAATATCAGCAGGATTTTCATCCAATATTCTAACGTATTGATAATTTACATTGAATAATCCATTAGAATTACCTTTAATACCTTGGAATTTGATTCTTACATCCTGGTTTTGATAAGTACTTAAATCAACCATTACCATTGATGAACTACCAAAATCAGTAGAATTTACATCCATCGTCCAAAGAGTACTCCATGTAGTACCACAATCAGAGGATATTAATACTTCAGCCTTTTCAGCACTTGTAATATGACCTTCGCCAAGACTGTTGCTTACAGTATATCCAAAGAATAGGTAACTTGTGTTATTATCTATTTCCAGTTTAGGAGAAATGGCATAAGCAGTATCACCTTGGTCTAAGTTATTAGCATTAAATCCATTCCAAGATGAATAGCTCATATTTGCATTATCATCATAATTCCAATAATATGCTTCGTTGAAATGAGTACCACTTTGTGCAGTATAAGGCACAGGATAAACAGTTTGCGTAGTAATACTATATCCAATTGTATTATTTGAAATTTCAGCATCATTACTAACAGTAACAGTAGCCGTCATATCCAATAAACCTGGCGTTTGAGTATCTACAGTGCCATTAAGGCTTACTGCTACACTCTGATTAGGGTGTACTGTACCAATATAAGTCCCAGTAATTGTACCAGTTGCTTTTCCAGTATAACTAATGCTTACGTTAATGGTATCAACATCTGATTGACCAGTGTTTTTAACTACTACCATTAAGTCCTTAGCGGTATTACCACAAGTTACATAACGATCGGCATAGTTATAATAAGAGTTATTAGGATTATAATATGCCAATACAAAATCTTCAGTTTCAGTAACTATTCCTAGTACTTCAACATCAGTTGTATAAATCATAACACTTTGTATGCGCATAGTGTATGTTCCATTATTTCCATTTACAAATTCAAAAGCAAATTGAACATTCTGACCATTATAAGCAGCTAAAGAAAAATCTGCATAATCACTAAATGAACCTCCAAGGTTATTTGAATTTGTGATAGAACCTATCGAACTATATGTTGCTCCACAGTCGTTAGAAACTAGAATATTTACTGAATCATCCATTCCAAATGTTCCTGACGTTTTACTATAGTATAAACTTAACATACTACCTGGTGCTATATCCTCTATCTTAGGACTATAAGCCATAGATTTACGATTAAGAGGTAGTTGATTTGTATTTATACTCCATGAGTTATTATATGTATAATCATCAAACTTCCAGTCTTGATATGAGTTATTACTTGCAATATAATTATTAGCTTGCATAGGGTATATAGTAAAGCTATTACTCATGTTACCAAATGGTTCGCTATTAATAAATACTCTTGATTCAATACTATACCTATCAGCATTTTGAGAATCGAAACTTCCAATATTGAAAGTGTCTGTTTCATTGCCTTCTAGCATACCATTGAAAATATAGTTAAGAGTATCAAAATACAATCCTGTATTATAACTTCTAACCAATGCATTAACGTTGAAGTTAGTAATATCTACATTAGAGTTATTAGTAATTACAATAAAAACATCTTCATTTGCTTTTCCACATATTTCGTCTTCAAAATATAGGTTGTTTATAATTACAGAAGGAGTAGGTGCTTGATTTATACTTATATCATCATAAAGAACCTCAAACATTCCAATTGTGCTGTTCTTTTCTGCCCATAGTCTTATGGAAATAGCATCGCCAATATAATTGGCTAAATCATAAGTAAATAAGGTGTCTCCATTTACTGATGGGCTATAGTTAGTTGAATTAAACGTAGCAATTGTTGTATAGCTTACTCCACAATCGTTAGAAATTTGTACCTGCATTAGGTCATTAGTTCTAAATTCATTGGTGATAATATTAATATTTTGATCTAAACTATTTACAGAAAATCTAATACTAAGTTCATCATTTACTTGAATTAAACCAATTTTTGCAGATTGAATATAGGCAGTATCACCCTCTTCCATATTAGGTGTGTAGAATCGCCCATTCCAATTATACCAAGTATTATTACTAGATTCACTAACAAATCTATCCCAATATTGCGACCAATTAGTACAATCATAATAATATGGCATTGTAAGGGTAGAATATGTTGTAATAGTTTGCAGCCCTGAAGCATCATTATAGATATTAAGGTCATCAATTAGCTCAGTAGTTGCCGAAGCTCTATATTGATTTGGAATATCTGTATCCAAACCAGAAATATAAACAGTATCAGCACTACCTGCTGCAATAAATCCAGTAGTAGTATTATAAAATAATGTGTCCTGATCAACAGCAAAACTTAGTTCTACAGGTACATTATCCAATGAGCCGCTGCCATAGTTTTTTACAACTATCATCGCTTCCTCATTATCATTACCACATATATTGCTATTCCAGTCTCTATTAGGGAATGAGAGTGATTGCACACCAGCATCTCCTGAGTTTACTATTTGGAAATCTTCAATATATATCTTGTTATATCCCACAGAATTTTTCTTTCTAAACTCTATTTTAGCAAAAACAGATAAGCCTTGATAAGCGGTAAGATCTATATTTGGCACATATTGCCACTGGTTTGTATTTACCGTATTATTGTGGTTTAGGTTATAAACCTCATCCCATGTAGTGCCACAATCACTTGATATGAATACTTTTACTGTATCTCCATCACGTAGGTAATTACCTGCGGCAGTTTGTATAAGATATTTAAATGCTAAATATGAGCCTGCTGTAATCTCTCCAAATTTTGGTGATATTAGCTCAGCATAATCATTATAATAAATATTGTAACTATATACATAATTCCAATTATAAGTCATATTATACATAGACCATCCTTCGCTATTAGGATTATTATTAAAACTCTCTAAATAAGGAAGTTCTTTTTGATCATAGATAGTATATTGACTACTTGTAGAATTATTGTTATTATTAAAATCATCCTCGGCTTCAGTATAAGCAATTGCATTATATGTACCTTGGTCTAATATACTAAAGGCCGTATCAATTGTTATATTTAAGCTCGACTGCCAAGCAAATATTGTATCTATATATTGAGTATGCTTATATTCAGAGCCATCTTCAGTATGAAATTCCAAAATTAAAGGAACATCATAGGCTTCGAATCTACTATTATTTGCCAAATCAACAGTGAAAACAGCAGAATCGTTACCACACCATGTGTTAACATTAGTATATAAATTTGAAACAGCTACATCAACTGTAGGTTTGCCTATATATAAACCATTTAAATTTAAACACAAACTTTGGGTAGTATCAGCTCCTGGTCCATTTATTAACTCAAATCTAATTACAATATCTTGATTAGCATAAGCACTTAAATCAAAGCCTTCAAAATTTTGATAATAATGAATTTTGTTATTTAAGGTGGAATCTATTGTAGCTATTTTTGTATATGTTCCATAAATATCATTTGATATATATATATTTATTGAATCATTATATCCCATAGAATTACCCCAACTATTGTTGTCGTTATATGACGCTATATTATACTGGAAGTGTAATTCTGCATCATCAGTAAGCTCACCTATCCTAAAGTAAGTAGTAATATAGGCAGTATCTCCTCTAGGTATATAATTTGACATTAGATAGTTACTATTTATATTAATATCACTACTAATCCATTGATAGCTTGTAAAGTTATTGCTAATATCCAATGTTAATGGCGTTGCAGGATCTATATACATATTTCTACTATATACATCATTATTGTCATTACTGTCAATAATTGGAATTACAGTGGCAATTACTTCATAATTACCAGCCTGTGTGGCATCAATTATTCCTACATCTACCCATTGATAGTCTCCTACTTCAACGATATCTACATAGGTATATGTATAAACTGTATCAATTGTACCGTACACTCTTATTTTAATATCGGTATTAGACTGAGCCCTGTTACCATTATTATGAATTTGTACTTTAATTGGATATTGATAAGATCCACAGTTACTTACACTAGGAAAACTAATATTTGTAGTCCTAAAGTCATAATAATAAGGATCAACTCTGACCTCTGATATTTGGAGCCTTGTGGTAGAATATGTAGAGCTTCCTTTTATTATTCTAAATTGAACCTGTATTCTTTTTCCATCATATGCTGCCAAATCAATGGGTATATTATAACCATAATAGCCATAATATAAGGTATCTACAATTGTATAGGCCTGTCCTTGTTCTGCAATTTGTACAATTACTGTATCCCCATTTGTAAGATAGGAATTATTAGCATTATAATAGAATAATAATTTATCGTTACTCACTTTAAATGCTGGAGTTATAAGGCTGTCTTCTGTTATTGTTGTTAACTGCGTACGCATAGACCAACCATCCCAATATCCACTACTTCCGGCATTCCACCAGTCTTTATGAGTACTTATATTCTCACTATAAGGTGTAGCAAAAGGAGACTGCTCTATTGTCTCAGTATGCGAATAATTTACAACTCCAGGATTATAAGCAGTTGATGTTACTGCTGTGATTTCATAATTTCCTCCTTGGGTAAAATCTACATTTTTGATATATTTTAAAATAGTAGCCCCTCCATTAAGTGGAGTATTATAGTACC
>JAOZSY010000184.1 GCA_029939445.1 Bacteroidales bacterium | reverse complement strand
ACTAAATCTCCACTAATATTAACCGTAGCATCATTTCCTGAACAGATATTATTAACATCAATATGTAAGCTATTAGTATCTGGTAATGGCTCTACTCTAAAGTTTACACTATCAGAGAAATTATTTGTAGCACAGTTATTACCATAAGGATATAGGATTTCTGTCAATGTAAACATTGTCATACCAGAGTCAGTAAGCTCAGTACTAGGAATCGTAATAATTCCTGAACCACTAACAAATGATAATGACGCACTTAAAGCAGTAGCATCATTAGCCCCTGAAAGATTATAAGTTACATTATAAACATCATTAGATAACTGCCCATTAACAGTAATAGCTTCATCATTTTCAATACAAATATCAAGCGATGTAAGCGCTAAATTACTTATATTTGGAACTTGCTCTACATCAAACAAATCACTTGCAAGAAATGAGCTTGATTTACAACCTTGACCATAAGCATAATCTATTTCTGTAATATTAATTACATTAGATCCTACATTATTAAAATTTGCAGCAGGGAAAGAGATTTGCCCATTAGAAGCAGCAATATGCACTATTACAGAATCATAACTATATGCATTGGCACCAATGACATTATAGAATACTCTATAATCTTGATTAGCTAGCAAGCCAGTATTATAATCAAGCACTACATCTTCACCTTGGCAAATATTATCAATTGAAATTGTAATATTATTAACTATAGGAGTAGCACCTAGAATTAGCTGAGCAGCATCAGAGGTGTCAGCACTACAATAACTACTAAGCTGCACAATAGCTCTATAATAATTACTATCTAAACCTACAACATCTGTTATTCCTAATGAATTATTAGTAGTTCCAACATAAGTTGCACCATTAACAATATTAGTATAATTAACATTATCAGTACTAACCTGCCATTGATAATTAATAGGGCTAGCAGCACCATTGAGGGCTAGCACTTCAAAAACAGCATTTCCTGCAGGAGCACAAACATATGCATCTATAGGTTGTTGAGTAATAGTAAGTGGTCCATCAAAATTTACTATAATATCTGAGGATAATTCAAATCCAGAACAAGGAATTCTTGCAAACTCCATTGGTTTCACAAATATTGTATATATATCTGAATTAGATGGAAGTACAGAAAATATAAGATTATTTCCTGTTCCATTTTTCACTTCACCAGCAACATCAACACCATTAAGCAGCAATTGATATTGCATATTTAATTCAGAGCCTACAACAATAATATCCAAAGAGTCACCTGAGCAAATATATGCTGGATCTGGATTTGTAATTAAAGGAACATCCGAAGGTATGGGAGCTATCTGAATTAATGCGGTATCTGTAATAATAAAATCACTACATACACTAGCAAATGCATTAGAACGAGCTTTTACATAATATGATTTTGTATTGGTAACAGAGAATATATCAAAAGTAATATTTCCTCCAGTACCAGACTGGGAAGCACCAATTTGAGTTAATCCATCAAAAAGCGAATAACTAACTCCTACTTCCGTATTTTCTACTTCAATAATAGCATCATTACCCGAACAAACCTTATCGCCATTAACTGCCATTGTTGTATCTGGATAAGCAGAATAATCAATAATAGCCATATCTGTTAGCATTAATGAGTCACAAACGCCAACAGAATGCGGAGCAGACAATTTTGCCCATACTTCAAAAGACGTAGATTGCGTTGGCTCGGGAAGAGTAAATGTAATTGTTGCATTGTTTCCTGTTTGAGTACTGCTATATGTACCACCAACTTCTTTAAGAGTATAATCAACATCAGTAGTAGTATTGCTTACCGTAATATTATAATCACCAGTCCCTGCACAGATTTGAGCATCACTTACACTTCCTGTTATATCTGGAGTTGCATTTATCTCAAAATTATCATATATATTTAAAGTTTGTGATGCACAACCTTGACCATAAGCATAATCAATTTTTGTAATATAAATAGTATCAAGACCTGCATTTGGAAAGCTATCAGCATCAAAGGTTATTTGGCCTGTAGCGTTCGTAATATTAACTATCTGAGAAGGGCCTATCAACGAATTAGCACCACCAGAGTGGTAATAAATTCTATAAGACTCATTCAGCTGGAGGTTAGTGATATAATCAATAACAACATCATCACCTTGGCAAACATCATCTACTGTAATAGACATCCCACTAGTAATTGGTGAGCTTGCAATATTAAGTTCACCAGCATCAGAGATTAACGAATCGCAGAAACTAGAGGATTTAACAATAGCTCGATAATAATTACCATCTAAACCAGCAGTATTAAGTATTGCAAGTGTATTATTTTGAGTTCCATAATATATGCTACCATCAGAGATATTAGTATAATTAATATTATTAGTACTTACTTGCCATTTATAAATAACATTTGTTGTTGAACCCGCATTATTGGCAAACAGTTCAAAAACTGCTGCAGTACCAGAACAGATATTTGCATCTGTAGGCTGCTGACTAATAGCAAGAGGTCCATCAAAAGTTATAATTATATCAGCAGAAAGAACAATACCCGAACAAGGAATCCTTGCCCATGTTGTTGGTTCTACATATATTGTATATGTTTCTGTTGCTATTGGAAAAACCGTAAAAGTAAGATCACCACCTACACCAGCTTTAAGTTCACCAGGCATATCAATGCCATTACGACGAAGTTGATATTGCATACCAACTTCAGAGCCTACAACAATAATATCTACTGGAGCTCCAGCGCATATATTTGCTGGGTTAGGATTTGTTTGTATTGGAAGATCGGCTGGTATTGGAGCCATTTGTACCAATGCTGTATCTACCAATGTAAAGTAATTACAAGCTGTAGCAAATACATTTGAATTAACTCTAACACTATAAGATTCAGTATTAGTTACATTTGGAACTACAAATACAATTGTTCCGCCAGTACCAATTATTGAATCTCCTATTTGAGATAAGCCATAAAACAGCTTATAAGTTAGTCCTGCCTCAGTATTCACAACTTCTACATTTGCATCACTACCTTGGCAAACCTTATCTCCATTTACACTTAGAGTAATATCTGGAGCACTTGCATAATCTACAATTGCCAAATCAGGAAACATTAATGAATCACAAACTCCTTGAGCATGTGGAGGAGCTAGCTTAGCCCAAACCTTATAAGATGTTGATATAGTAGGTTCGGGAAGAGTATAAGTAATGACACCATTATTCCCCTGTTGTGATGTAATAAATGAGCCACCAACTTCTATTAAACTATATATAAAATCTGTAGATGTATTGCTAACATTAATATTAAAGCTTCCGCTACCAGCACATAATTCAATATCACTAACATCACCAGTGGTATCAGCTTTAGCATTTATTTCGAAATCATCACTTGATAAAAATGGTGGCGATTGGCAACCATGACTAAATAGATAATCAACTTTAACTACATTAAGTGTAGTAACTCCTGAATTAGGGAAACTATCAGATTTGAGTGTAATAAAGCCATCAGCAGCAGTAACATTTACTAACATTGTGTCCAAGCTTTTTACATTAGCACCCGTATAATTAAAGATAATATTGTATTGTTCGTTTATTTTTAGTTTTGTATGATAACCAACTATTATATCAGTCCCTTGACATACATCATCAATTGATATAGTTAAACTATCTACAATAGGAGTTGCAGCAACATTAAGTCTAGCAGAGTCAGAGATAATAGAATCACATATACTTACCGATGACCTAATAATTAATCGATAATTATTTCCTCCCAGACCTGTAACATCACTAATTACTAAATGATTAGTAAGAGCTCCAGAATATGGTGGTGCACTTGGTACACTATTATAAACAGCAGCGCCTAAATCGCGCACTTGCCACTGATAAGTTAAGCCATTACCCGCATCGTTTTGAGCAATAGCATTAAAATTAGCTTGAGTTCCTGAACAAACATTAGCATTTGCTGGTTGCTGCGAAATACTAAGTGGTCCATCAAAATTAACAGTAACTGTTGAACTCAATAAAACACCTGAGCAAGGAATACTTGCACTAGATACAGGCTCTACAAATACAGAATACACATCCGCAGCCGTAGGGAATACTGTAAATGGAAGATCATTTCCAGTACCAATTTTAGAATCTATTGCTGTTGTATTTCCATTAATTCTTAGCTGATATTCCATTCCTATTTGCGAGCCCTTAACTATGATATCAAGAGGAGCACCCGAACAAATATTTGTTGGGTCTGGATTAGCTTCAATAGGGACATCTAAAGGTGGTTGTTCGACTATAACTAAAGCGGTATCAACTAAGTCAACTAATCCACAAGGAGTAGAAAACATTGTAGATTTAGCTTTTATACTATACGACTGTGTGGTTGTAACCGAAGAAATTGGAAAATGAATATTTCCACCAGTTCCATCAATACTTGATCCCACTACCTGAATACCTAAGAATAAGGAATAATTAACACCTATCTCTGAATTTTCTACTTCTACAATAGCTGATGAGCCTGTGCAAACCTTATCACCATTTACAACTAAATTCGTATCTGGGTATTCTGCATAGTCAACAATTGCAAGATCAGGAAACATTATTGAATCACAAACTCCATAGTAATTAGTTAAGGTTGTACTAGCCCATACCTGATACGAAGTAGAGGTAGTAGGTTCTGGAAGAACGTATGTAAGTATACCATTATTTCCTTGTTTAGTTTCTATAAATATACCATTAACATCATACAAGCTATATTTATAATCTATAGAAGTATTACCAACAGTAATATTAAAACCACCCGTTCCTGCACATATCTCCGCATCACTAACATTACCAGTAGTATCAGGAGGTTGGATTACAGTAATTATTGATGAGTCGAATAATTGAACGCGAGCACACATTTCATTTTGCATTGTAGAAACTGCCTCAACGGTAGCAAATGTACTATTTGATACTGTATTCAATAATGAGAAATTTAGATTACTTCCATCACCTATTTGATAAAACAGAGTTGATCCTGCAGCATCCTCAATATAGTACTTTACTTTCAGTTCAGAATTAAACACCGTAATATTGAAATATGAACCTGGGCAAACAGTAGGGTCACTAACTACCAAATTATCAGCAGGAATAGGAATAATCGTAATTTTTGCTTTATGGCTAAGTTCAACTCCTGCACAAATAAATCCTGCACCATTAGGTAGTGTATCTTCAGCCCAAACATTATACAATGTCGTTTGAATAGGTGTAATTACAGTAAGGTTAATATCATTACCATCTCCAATAATAGGAACACCAATTGGTGAGTCATCAATATCTCTACGCAACTGATACTTAATTCCTGGCTGTGAGTTAGAAAGAACAATTAATGTAGTAGCTGTGGGAGCTTCTGCACATACAAATGGATCTGACAGTATTTTAT
>JAOZSY010000027.1:15151-18146 GCA_029939445.1 Bacteroidales bacterium | reverse complement strand
TCATAATACGCATAAAGCGTTTATACTTTACTGGAGTGCTCAAATAGTATCTAAATTTAGCATCTCTTTCTTTATCGTTAAACTTTCTGTCGTCAGCTTTACTATCTTTAAGGATGGTTATAAACTCCTTATTGGACGAATAAGCTAATACTTGACCATTTTTTGCACTCCCTTTAATTTCAAAATAATAATACTCCTTACTTCCTAAATCAAGTGCTATGGTAATTGTATAGCCAGTTTTCTTATTAATTATCTCTATTTTACCAGGCACATATTTTAGAATTTGATGTTTACCAAGACTTGAAATTCCAATATCACCAGTAGAAACTATTGATCTAGTTCGAGGATTATACTTCATCTTTACGTCAGAGATAAAAATGGTACTCAATAATTCTTTAGGTACTTTTCTGTATTCTCCACCATTAGTAATTATCTGACCAGAATATTTATCTGACAATTCGGCACCTAACTTATTGTTAAGCATTATCTTATAGATATCATTCTCTAAATCTACCGAACCCATGTTCATTCTGTCATTTAAGTCAGTGGCCATCAGCTCTAAAGCTTTATCATTAAAGTAAAAATTCAATGGAATTGAAACGGAAAAATCTGTAGAATCTTCCCTAGAAAAATATCTTGCTTTGCCATAGGCAGTAGCTTGCACATGCCCTGTATTAAATGCCAAATTAAGCTCACCCTCTGTGTAAAGCGCACAGTCTCTCCTACTTAAAGAAATATAATTACCAGGCAAACTACGTTGCGATAATTTTTCGTCAGAAGCAATTCTATATTCTTGAGAAATTTTATCAAATACAAGAGAACCACTACTTTGAATAATATTATTATCTGTTCTACGGCCATTATCATTCATAAAAACTGAATAAACCTGTCCATTATATTCTCGAGAATTTAGTCCACAATACAATCTTTTACCATCTATAGATCTTATTTCTTCGTCTATTGGTATAGAAATGTTAGCAGGATCAATTTCGGTTCTAAATTCAATTGCTAAGTGTTCTAGAGTATCACAATTATGATCAATTCTAGTTCCTCCATCAAATACTAAGTATCTATTTGCACCAACCATGGTAATATCTCCATAAAAATCGAAATAGTTACTTAATGTAAAGCCATCTTTTTCGCCAATAGTAGCATTACCAACAGTAAATCCTGCAGTATCAACTTCAATCTTATTAAATAGAATATTTTGCACCCATCCATCTTCATCTTTATAATCGTAAACTCCCCTACCATGATAGCTATGCTTGCCTTCTACAATAAAAACTCCTTTATATAACTCATGGTATTTTGTTTCTCTATTTACTAGTAATTCAGCTTCATGAATCTCTTCCAACTCTGCTTTTGCAAATATCTTAAGTTTATTTTCACCAGGAATAATAACAGCATCAGCAACAATAAGTTTAGGAACGCCATACGCATCTATCTCCTTTTTACGCTGAGAATAAACTCCTCTTTTTGAAATAAAGCTAAGGCTGTCTTGATCTGGATGAGTAGAAATAAACCTTGTTCCACTTAATGCTATATCAGCAACTTCTTTAATGGTTTTATCTTTAACCTGTGCCATTGGATCACCTTTAGTAGAGAATTCAACCTTCTCATTATCCATATACCAAGTAAACTTATCCATATAGCACTTATACATATTCTCCTTAAACTCAACAAGTTTTGCGTCAGATTTACTCTCAAATTCAGCTTTTCGTTCATTAAAATCTACATTTGCTACAAATACATCAGTTGTTGCAAACGCCAATTGCTCATGTTCATTAAAGTCCTCTAACTCATCAAACTCATCTGTTTGTTCAAGTTCGGCTAGTGTTTTAAGTCTAAACATACAAGAATCACTAACGAAAGTCCTATTCTTAAAGTGGAATAAGTCGGATTCTAATTCAGCATTTTTTATTTTTATTAAACCATTACCATCAAGCTTTGTAGATGTTAAATATAAACTACCATCAATAGTAGCATCATTGACATACATTTCAATAGATGGTTGTTCTTCACGAGTAGTAACAACCATTATATCGTTATATGGTTCAAAATGCATATCAACATTGCTAGCAATTACAGGAGGATATTCTACTCCACTTTTAACTTCTTCAATTTTATAAGACTGTAAATATGCATCGGTAGAATCCGGAAAAAATATTAAATCATTAGAAATACCCAATGACGTTAAATATTTAAGACTACCTCTACCCTGTAAACCTTCGTTACTAAGCTTAATAGTATCATTAAACATTGCTTTGCCACCGTATAATGAATAGCCAGCATCACCAGTAGTTGTAACAAAACCAACAGAGTAGTCTCTCATAACCTTTAGTGGTGTAATTATATCCGGAAAGATTCCTGCAGACTCCAAGTAGCCATTAAACTCTAAGCCATCTGTTCGGAAATCATCCAAACTATCAATTTCAAAGGATTCAAGAGTATAATAAAATTTATCACGCTTATATACCTTATTATAAATCTCAGTTTTGTCATAATAAACATAGGATTGCGATTCACTATTAAGGATTGGGTATTCAGGAAAATCTTGAATTCCAGATTTATTATTTGGTTGATCAATTAATATATAACCTTTTAAATCCTCAATTACATTCTTTATTCTAACTAATGGTCTTTCGCCATACTTATCCAACTCAAATGCCTCTACCTTAAAGCTTAGTGAGTCAATACTTGGCATCTCTAATTTAAACTTATCATAGCTAAAGAATACATCTTTTGCATGAATATCAAATCTACCAGCAGTAATTCTTCCAGCAAATAAGAAATCTCTATTCTTTTTAAGCTGTACTCTACCATTTCTTGGAAAAATTCTTACGTCTTGCGAATCAGAAAGAAATACTGTTCTTACGCCTTGAAGAATAATATCATTATTTATAAGGTTTAAACTTGCATTTGGAATTACACCATTTGTTTCCGACATAAATGAAATTACATCATAATCAGTTTGTCCTCTATGAGCCATTACATA
>JAOZSY010000027.1:0-15051 GCA_029939445.1 Bacteroidales bacterium | reverse complement strand
TTGTGATACGAATCGGCAAAAGGAGTTTGGGCAATACCTTCATCTTTACGATATATTGAAAGATTTTTTTTCTTATTTGAATAGTATAAGCTAAGCCCAGGATGATAAATTGAATCAACAGAAACCTCTCCTGTTATGGTGTCAGTACTTTCTAGATATATAGTTACTGTAACTTTCTCCGACAGAATTTTATCTTTCTGAATAACAAAAACATCGGAGCCTGCATAAACAAAGTTCTTATTGTTATGCTTAAAGATAAAAAACGCTTTATCTCTACCTTTACCGCTACCAATCATTTGTCGACCTTTCAGCGAATAACCTCCTTTATAATCTACGTTTTCATAAATTTCGTTTATAGTAAAGTCGTAGTCGTAAGAAGAAAAGGAAGGATAACGTGAGGTTTCAGTTTGCTTAGTAAAACTAAACTTATCCTTCACTCCACCAAGCAATCCGAAACTAAAATTTCGTTTATCATAAAAAGTAACAGAATCAGCAGTCCAAATTGCACTTTTAAGACTTATTTTATAATCTTGCATTATGGCATATACAACTCCATCGGCTAGTCCAACTCTGGTCCAAAAGAGTTTACCACCACTACCTTCCCACCTTTCGCGTAGTGGATGATAATCGCCTGTAGTATGCCAAATATAAGTAGAATCCGCACCTGTAGTTCCAATAAGATTTACTGTATCAAAACTATAAATGGGCTTATTATCTATTATTTTAATCTTAATCTTAGCATTAGTAACTTTCCATATTTTTTTTGATTTTTCGTAAATATGGTGAGTATTAAAGAAACGTGTTGATGCATTAAAATATCGGTGAAGGTAGCCAGTACGCCTTTTTTGTACATAATAATTAATGGACTTAATCCAATCATCAAATATATCATTATTTAATTCATCTCTTTTTAGCGCAATTATATTATCTATATAAAACTCAAAAGTTGGATGAGCATTAAATCTTTTGGCAATCATCATATTACACATCTGTATAATAGATTTCTTCTCATTTTCTGAAAGTGTATCACTATCCCAAAATGGGCCTACTTCAAGCATTTTCTCCTCAATTTTCTTAGTAGTCTCTTTAGATACCTTAATAGTCATAAACTCTTGGTATTCAAAAAGAAACTTATCAGTCATTTTGGAGAACTTATATTTCTTTTGAGCCTCAAGATTGTTGACAAAAAATATAATTATGAATAACAGAAATACTCTCATTTATTTATCTTGTTTATTTGTTAGTTGATTTAATTCAATAGAATAAAAGCAATTATGACATTTTCCATACTCCTGCTACCCACATATTATCCACTCCATGATGCAGGTATTCAAGACCATATTTTGAAGCTTCGGTACTTAGTTTTTCTATATCAGACTCATAAAATCCACTTAAAAACAATAAATTGCCTTTACTCATACATTTTGCATAATGCTTAAGGTCATTAAGAAGTATATTCCTATTTATATTAGCAATTACCAAATCATATTTTCTTCCATCAAGTAAAGCAGCGTCACCTAATTCAACCTTTATATTATCGATATTATTGCGCTGCACGTTTTCTAAAGCATTATTATATGCCCATTCATCATTATCAATAGCATCAATATGATTTGCACCTCGCATTGAAGCAAGAATTGCTAAAACAGCAGTACCACTTCCCATATCCAATATATCAAGGTCTTTAATTTCATTATTAAGTATTAGCTTAATCATCTGTGCTGTAGTAGGATGATGGGCAGTGCCAAACGACATTTTAGGTTCTATCTCTATCTCAAATTCGGTATTAAAGGGTTTATGAAATGGTGCTCTAATTGCAACTCTATCTTCAATCACCACAGGTGGATAATTCTCCTCCCAAACGGCATTCCAGTTCTGATCTTCAATATAGTTTACCTTATAAACAATATTGAAAGCCTCAGCTTGCATAATAAATAGATTATCAACAGCTTTTACAGAAAAATCAGGCTTCTGTATAAATGCTTTTAATCCATTATCAGTTTCTTCGAAACTTTCAAATCCTATTTCAGCTAGCTCTGCAATAAGTATTTCATTAGCAACATCCTTAGGCTCTACCGTAAAATTCAACTCTATATATTCCATAATTTCAAAATTATTACTAAAACATTAATAATCCATATTTATATAAAATACTTATTAAAAGGTTTTCACCTAAAATTTGTATTTATATTTCAGAATTATTTAGCATTTATTTGTGCTACTTTTACTCTTCCGACATTTCTTTAATTATCTCAGCAACATCTTCTTCTGTACTTTTTAGCTTTGATTTACAAAACTTTATTAAAAAAGCAGACCGCTTTATTTTTTCCGATAATTCATCAACAGAAATTTCTCCATATTCCATTTCACGAACTAGCTCCTCAAGCTCCAACATTGCATCATCATATTTTAAATTTTCCTTAGTCATATTTCTTAATTTTATAAATTTCACTTTCTATTTCACCTTTATATATTTTGGTAATCAAGCTATCTCCTACTCTAACATTCTCTATATCAGTAACTATTTTGCCATTTATCGTATTATATGAATACCCTTTTTTAAGTAGATTTTCGGGTTTTACCAATTCAATCTTTTCTTCTACAAACTTTAGTTTCTGGCGTTGGTTAATCAATAAATTACGTGAAATAGTATCTATTGATTTAGTATTCCGATCTAACTTATGCTCTTCAATGGATAACCTTTTTTGTATGGAAAAGCTACTATTAGAACTTAATTTACTAATTGAATTTAAGCTAGAAGACAATATGATTTTAGAAGAATATATAATAGATTGTTTTAAGCTAATAATTGAACTATTCTGCTGCGCAAGAAACTCTTTAGAGCGATTTACGACATAGGAATAGCCATTATTTAAGATATTAATCTTTTCATTTATATAATCTTGTACAAATCCCTCTACCACACTTTGATATCCTTCAATAGTTACTGAGTTATTATCAAATTTTTGTTGTAGTAAATAAGCTAGATCTGTGGGTGTTATTGAATTATAATGCGATATCATCTCCACAACAGTTTCGTTGGTAGAATGACCAATACCTGTAATTATTGGTATTGGAAAATTAGCTACTTCCGAAGCCAATTCATAATTATTATAGCAATCCATACCCACTTCTCCACCACCACCTCTTATTATAGCTACCAAATCAAAATGATGTTTTACTTTCTTTATCGCCTGTAGTTGTTTTATCATTGCGCCAATGGCTGCATCACCTTGCAATAGCGATGGGAATATCATATGAAAATATTTATAATCACGAGTATTATTGTCAATAATAGTTATAAAATCGTGATAACCTTTACTTGTTTTGTCTGATATAATAGCAATTCGTTGAGGCAATAATGCTAGTTTTAATTCTTTATTTTTGTTATATAAGTTATTTAATTTCAACTTATTAATACATTCCTTTTTCTCTTTTGCCAATATTCCCAGCTCATAATCAGCATCTATTTCTAATATATTAAGTGAGAAGCCATATACAGCATCAAATTTTATCTCTGCCAAAAACAGAATATTCATATTATCACCTAATAGCTTGCCTGTTTTTTCTATAAAAGCTTCATTTATGCGATTATAGTTGCCTTTCCAAAGTGTAGTACGTATTTGTGCTTTTACCTTTCCATTAGTTTTTTCCACCAAATCGGGATAGCAATGTCCACTTTTAGGATAATAATTAAGTTTTATCATTTCCGACTTTATCCAATAGGGAGATTTATAAGTACCTTTTATTACACTACTTACGCTCTCAAGAATTTGACTTAAGCTATAAAAATTTCTATTTTTGCTATTTTCTGACAAAGTGATTTCTATTAATAATATATTGGATGAAAAACTGTTCCTTGGCTACTAAATTCTATTGCCGGAGCAGGAAATTTTATAAAGCTAATTAAATTAAAAACTGTTTTTAGAAATTTAGATTTTGTTGGGATTCTTGTCCAATCAACGTCCAACGATAAATAATACTGACGATAACGTGGCGTGTTAATAGGGTTTCCATTCATATCAGCATTAGAAAAACCTCCCAGCAGACCCTCTGCACCATAGCCTGCAGCAATATTTAGCCATTTTGGAAACCAAGTATCTTCCTTTAAAAAGCTATATATATTAGCACTAAGCCATATTGATTGTCCATTATAATCTTTCAGCATTTGCTCAGGATAATTACTGCCAAGCAAATCGGGTCGTGTATCAGCATAGGATGTTGTATGAAAGCTGTACTTCATCAAAATGCGTTGCTCTTGCCATATTAATGATTGCCCGATATAAAGAATAGAGCCGGCAGCATTTGCTGTCATATCGCCCCAAGAAAAACCCCAATTCGTACTATATGCATCTAGCATTTCTATTGACGAAAGATATAAAAATCCAAATCCACCACCATACCAGGTAGATTTCTTATGCGACACTCCCGACCAACGTAATAAATCATAACCTACCTTGCCCAAATAATATGAAGTACCCATATGCCCCAATTTATCCATTTGGCACCATTCTGCATTATCATTAAAAGTATGCCAACTACTTTGATCATAATTAGAATACCATGCAGAGTTTAATCCTATAACCGATCCAATCCAAAATGTACCACCAATAGCCGACACTGTATACAGCTTTCCTGTATCTAATACTGAATCAGCAGGTAGAATTTGAGCATTGAGATTATTAAAAGCTAATAAAAACAATAATAGGCTTATTATATGGCGTTTAAATTTCAATTATTTAATTTTTGTAGTAAGCATTAGTTTATCTCCTATAAATGCTTCAAGGGTATCTCCAACCTCAATTGGGCCAACTCCAGCAGGAGTACCAGTATAAATTAAATCACCAATTTTAAGAGTTATAAATTGCGATACATATTCAATAATTTTATCAATTGGAAACAGCATATCAGAACTTATTCCTTGCTGTGTTAACTCTCCATTTTTCTTCATACTGAATTTAATCTCTTTTGTATTTTCAAACTCTGCAATGGGAATAAATTCACTTATAGGCGCAGAGCCATCAAAGCTTTTTGCAGGCTCCCAAGGGAGTCCTTTTGCCTTAAATTCACTTTGCAAATCGCGAGCAGTAAAGTCAAAGCCAATACCTATTGCATCATAATATGTATGAGCAAACTTCTTCTCAATATATTTTCCAACTTTGTTAATTCTATATACCAACTCTGTTTCAAAGTGAATTTCTTGAGAAAATTCAGGATGAAAAAAATCTTTATTCTTAGTTAGTAGTGACGTTTGTGGTTTCATAAACCAAACAGGAATTTCAGGCACAGGATTATTAAGCTCCTTAGCATGGTTTACATAATTCCTTCCGATACATATTATTTTCATACTACTTGTTTTTTTAAATTATAAGGCTTACAACTAATTAATACTACTTCTTTTGAATAATTTTTAGCACATTTAAGCTGCCATTAAAAATATTAAAATCTACATACTCGCTAATGCCAGGCACTATTGCAGAATGCGAAAATTGCCAAAAAACCCAGTTTGATTGTGGTGGCTCAGTTCTCTTTAATCGTGATATCCATAGTGAATATTCTTTAAAATCATTAGTTTTAAAATATTTAAGATAGAATACTTGATTAATATATAATACTGGTTTCATTTTATAATGTGATTCCATAAGTCTTAAACAGCTCAATACTGCATTGCGATATTCGTCCTTTGATATTAAACTTTCCTGCTCCACATCAAGCATTGGCGGTAAATCTCCTTTGCTAAGATTCACTGATTCAAAAAAGTTTTCCATTTGTAGCTCCACGCTAACATTAGGATTAAAAAAGTGATAGGCTCCTCTTATAAAGTTATGCTTTTTGGAATTCTTCCAATTCTTAGCGAACGTATTGTCTTTCCAATCTATTGATTCAGTAGCCTTTATATATACAAAATCTATTTTATTATAACGAAATCGAAATTCTTCCAAAAGCTTCCAATTAATTTCGCCTTGATGCCTTGATATATCAATACCAAAAACCTCACCCTTTGGAACATTAACACCAGAATAAAGATTTGTTGTTTTATTGGACGAGGGAACTGGCTTTTTCTTTTTCAAGCTCAATAACTCATGATATACTTTTCTGCTATAATATATAGATTGTTTCTGAAAAATAAATAAAAGAGAGAACAGCAGTAATAGAATTGATATCGTAATAATGATCCAACTTCTTATTTTAAGACTTTTATTTTTTTTTCTCTTTTTATTCATATTGCAAATTAATTGCCCTTATTAAAGTCTTTTAATTTTATTTCAGTAAGTACTTTCTTAGTATAAGCAGGAAAATCAGCATTCATCATCCAATTATAATAATTAGGCTCTTTTTTGAATACATCTATTACCTTTTTACCTTTATGCTTTCCAAAATTAAAAACTATTGCATCATTCTCATCGAAAATTATCTGACCAGCTAAATCAACATTTCGCGAAAAAGTAGCAAAATTTGCTAGCTCCTTAATATCATTAACCACTGGAAATGATTGATTCCCTTTATTATCTTCATAAGGAATTTCTTTATAGCGCTCTAGTTGAGCCATAAAAACATCATATGTAGCCTGCACATCGGCCATGGCTGTATGTGCATTCTCTAGCTTTTTATTTAAATAAAACTTAGAAGCAGCACTTAATGATCGCTGTTCCATTTTCATAAAAATGGTTTGCACATCAATAAGTTTTCTGTTTTTCATTTCAAAATTCACATCTGCTCTAAGAAATTCTTCAACTAGTAGCGGTACATCAAAACGATTAGAGTTATAACCAGCAAGATCGCTATTGTCTATAAATTGCAGTAGTTCAGAAGTATACTCTTTAAAAGTAGGCATGTCTTTTACATCCTCATCAAATATTCCATGAATATTAGAAGTTTGACGTGGTATCTTAATTCCAGGATTAATTCTTTGCTCCAATCTATGCTCACTTCCATCCGGCATAATTTTTAATGCTCCTATTTCAACAATTCTATCTCTGGCAGCATTAATTCCCGTGGTTTCTAAATCAAAAAATACTAATGGTTTTCCGAGATTTAGCTTCATATTGGTCTGAGTTTAATAATTAAATATAATTTCTTTCTATTGTAGTGTAAAAGTATAATAATATAAGATTGATTCAATTGTTTTTTCAATCAATTATGCACAAAACTACTAAGTTTTTATTGATAAAAAATAATGTACTTTTGCCATATGACATTTGATGATTTTAATTTCCACGAAGGGATATCTGACGCCCTATATTATACAGGTTTTAAAAAGCCTACACCTATTCAAGAACAAGCAATTCCAAAGATAATGGAAGGCATTGATTTATTGGCTACTGCGCAAACAGGCACAGGAAAAACGGCAGCATTTATGCTACCAGTATTAAACAAACTTGCTGAAAATCCTTGCAATAATATTGACACCTTAGTGGTAGTCCCTACTCGTGAGTTGGCATTGCAGATAGATCAAGAAATACAAGCTTTCTCATATTATGCCGATGCTTCAAGTATTGCTATTTATGGTGGTGGTGATGGAAATGAGTTTAACGACCAGCGTGCTGCCATTAAAAATGGTGTAAATATAATTGTTGCCACACCAGGCAAACTTATATCTCATTTGAATATGGGATATGTAGATTTATCTAATCTAAAGCATTTTATTCTGGACGAAGCAGATAGAATGCTAGATATGGGATTTATGGAAGATCTTAATAAAATCATGAAGCATCTTCCAGAAAAACGCCAGAATTTAATGTTTAGCGCTACAATGCCATCTGACATAAACAAGTTAGCTGCTAAGATGCTTCATAATCATTTTGAGATTAAAATTGCTATTTCGAAGCCTGCCGCAGGTGTAAAGCAGTCTAAATATGAGGTGTTTGATACTCAGAAAATACCTTTAATAATTGATATTATAAATGAAAGAAAAGATTATAATAGTATTCTAATTTTTACTTCAACAAAAAAGAAAGTATCAGAAGTTAGCAGAGCCCTTACTCGCAGCAAAGTGCCTGCAAAGGCTATCTCTTCCGATTTCGATCAAAAAGAGCGAGAGGCTGTATTGCTGTCTTTTAGAAGCAAGAAAACAAAAGTACTTGTGGCTACTGATGTTCTAAGTCGTGGAATAGATATTAAAGATATTAATTTGGTGATTAATTATGATGTACCAAATGATGCTGAGGATTATGTACATAGAATTGGACGTACGGCACGTGCCGAAACCAAGGGCGAGGCAATTACTTTAGTAAATAAAGATGACGAATATAAAATGGTTCGCATCGAAAGACTTATTGAGCGAAAGGTTGATATGATTGATCTTGATAAATCTATTGGCGATGCGCCTAATTTTAAGACTGATAAGAAAGGGCAATCAGGAGGAAAAGGATCTTTCGGTAAAAACTCAGGAAGAAAATCCTCCAACGCTAAAGCTTCCGGAGGACAAGGAAAAAGGAAACCTGCGGAAGGGCGAAAATCCTTCGATAAAGACTCAGAAGGAAAAAGGGTTGTTAAAAAAGCAAATTATAAGCCCAGAGATACTAAAAATAAGGATAAAGAGTCCTTCGATAAAAGCTCAGAAGGAGAAGAAAAAAGGGTTGTTAAAAAAGCAAATTATAAACCCAAAGAAAATCGAAACAAAGCTCGAAACAATAAGCCAAAGGATACTGAGAATAAGGATAAAGGACAAGGAGAAGGAAAAAGGAAGGTTGAGCATAAGGTTAAGTCTAATAATCCTAATAATAAGAATAGTAATAAGCCTCGAAAGAAAAAACCTACTAATAAGAATCCTAGAAAGGAATCTGAAGTAAAAGGAAATTCAAACGCTAAAGCTAAAGGTCAAGAATCTTCCTTCGCTAAAGTTTCGGAGGATAAAAAGAAATCTATTTTTGATATTTTTAGGAGGAAGAAGAGGTAATATTCTAAATACTTTATTGGAAATATTAGAGAAATACTTAAAATGAAGATATTTGCAATTAGTGGACTAGGTGCAGACGAAAGAGTTTTTAATTATTTGACTCTTGAGCACGAATTAATTCCTATTTTGTGGATTGAGCCCCAAAACAAAGAATCAATTATTGATTATTCTAAAAGATTAGTTGAGAAATACAATCTTATAAATGAATCTGATTTTGGTATTTTAGGAGTAAGTTTTGGTGGGCTAATTGCAACTGAGATTAGTAAACTCACAAAACCAAAATTTACTATTATTATTTCTTCTATAGAATTTTCTAAAGAATTACCTGCGATTTTAAGGCTCATAGGTAAATCCAAATTAATAGAATTGATTCCTAAAAAGCTTCTTAATCCACCTAAAGCACTCGTCTATTTTATTTTCGGCTCTAACAAGAAAGAACTCTTAAACTCTATCTTAGATGACACCAATTTGGATTTTAATAAATGGGCTATCAGAGAATTACTAAATTGGAGAAACAAACTACAATTACAAAATCTAATAAAAATAGGTGGCTCTAATGATAAAGTATTACCTCCTAAAGGAAAGAACACTATCCTTATTGATCAAGGTGAGCACTTTATGATAGTTGACAAAGCTGAAGAAATTAGTAATGTAATAAATGAAAAAATAGCTTATTCCAAAAAGCAATAATAAACCACCTTTATAGAATAAGTAAGGCAAATATTATTACCTCAATAATTTAAAACCATTCATACAGTGAATATAGACCTTATAATTAAACTATTAATTATAATCACTTATCTGAAATTACAGCTCATCAAAAGTCAAAATACAGCTCAGAAATTGTGAATTATGAGCTAAAAAGCCAATCAAAGTGAGCTAATTGAAATACAGCAGAAAACCTATAAACTATTAAATATTAACAACTAACAATTACAAAGCTCCCTCCAAAAATCAGGAAAAGACTTCTCAACACTCTCTGAATCAGAGATTTTTATACTACTGCCAATAATAGCAAATGGAGCAAAAGCCATTGCCATTCGGTGGTCGTTAGCTGTATTTATTGTAATCTTAGAAAAATCTCTTATACTTTTATCAACTTTGCAGGAGTTTAATAAAAGATACTCTCCAAAGCCATTATCTCGTAAATCATAAGCAAGTTTATCCAACTCAGCGCAAAGAACGTTCATCCTCCTACTCTCTTTTAGATTAAGACTTTGTAAGCCTGTGAATTTTCCAATCACCCCAATTGCAGCACAGCTACATATTATTGCAGGGGCAAGATCAGGAATATCATTAAAATCAATATTCTGATTAAAATTAATCTTATTATTTGCTTTTATCAATACTCCAGACTCTGTTTGAATGGACTCTACTCCCAAGCTAGAAAACACATCAGCAAGCTGGCTATCACCTTGCAGACTATCCAATTGCAAATCTCTTAGCAGTAGTTCACCTTTACCTTTCATCGCAATTAACTCATAAAAATATGATGCAGAACTCCAATCTCTTTCTGGATTTACTATGTTCTTAGATTTTTGATATCTGCCATTTAATAAAATCTCACGACCATTTATTTTATAATCAATTCCATATAGTTTCATTATTTCTAAAGTTAGAATAATGTATGGCATTGATGATAAGTCTCCTTTAAGCAATAGATTACTACTACTATATTGTGAAGGCAACATCATAAGTATTGCACTTGCAAATTGGCTACTTTCGCTAATGTCTATTTCTATATTTTTGTTATTTAGTTTTGAGCTGCTGATTTTAAAAGGTAGTTTGTTATCATTGGCAATTGATTTTATTTTGCCTCCATTTTTTACTAGAGAATTTAGCAAAGGTATTATTGGCCTTTTTTGCATCCTATCGCTACCTTTTAGAATATATTCTTTACTTTTAGTAAGCATATAAGGCAGTATGAACCTAGCAACCGTACCGGCATTTTTGCAATATATTTCTTTGGAACTAATAATACTATTTTGCTGCTCGTTTTCTTCAATTTCTAGCAAAATAGATTGTAATAATACACTATCGTCGGCAGTAGATATTTCTAATTCTGCAATATCCCAACCTGCATAGGAGTATATCATTAACTGCCTATTACAAAAGCTTTTGGATAGTGGCAGCAGTATATCTCCTTGGATATTTGTATTATCAAATTTTATGGTTTTAATTGCCCTCATTTTACTATAATTCAGAATAATATTTAAGCGCTTCTAATATCAATTCTTCATCAATAAATTGATCGTAATGTGGTTTTCCAATATCACTAATTAATACAAAAGATATTTTATTATTTACATTCTTCTTATCTTTTCGCATTAAATCCAACAATTCATCAAAATTTGATTTATCAATGGCGCAGAAACTAAAATTCTTAAGAATATAGCTTTCAATTTTTTTCTGCAGATTATTATCCAAGCCCATTACTTTAGTTGAAATATAAAGCTCCACAATAATACCTAGAGCTACAGCCTCGCCATGTCGTAATTGTCGATTATTCTTGCCCATTGAAAATGACTCAAAAGCATGACCTACAGTATGTCCAAAATTCAGAATCTTACGAGCACCTTTTTCATAAAGGTCTTCCGATATTAATTTATTTTTTATACTTAAGCATTCTTTAATAATAAAACCCAGGTCTGTATCCCTATCATACTCTTGATTTACTAGCATATTCCATAGTACATAATCAGAAATAAGTGCATATTTAATAAACTCACCAAGAGCTGATGCCAAATCTCTATCTGATAATGTATCAACAAAATCAGTATTAATAAAAACACCCAAAGGATGTGCAAAAGCACCCACTTGATTTTTGGCATTTCCCAAATCTATACCAGTTTTGCTACCCACAGCAGCATCTATTTGCCCCAAAAGTGTAGTTGGAATATTAATAAATGGAATTCCTCGTTTAAAAGTAGACGCCACAAATCCTCCAATATCAGAAACAACACCACCTCCCAAATTAATAATAAGGGTATTGCGGTCGGCACCATTCTCCAATAGCGCATGCCAAAGCCCTGTCGCTGTTTCTATGTTTTTATGCTCCTCGCCTGCGTCAATCTCAAGTATTTCAGACTCTTGCAAATATTCTACTTTACTCAATAGCAATGGTACACATGCGCTGTGAGTATTCTCATCAACAAGAATAAATATTTTACTAAAGCTATTCTTAGGTTCATTAAAAAAATGAACTAAACTTTCCATTGAATTATCAATGTGTATTTCGTAATTATCATTTTTAATCATAATATGAGATTATATTATTGCAAATTTAACTAAAAAAAGAAGCATAAATAATTAGATTTATTATACTTTTGCAAATGCTAAATTTAAAGCAATAATTATTAATGGAGAAAATAGATATTATAAAGACAAAAGTAACTGCCATATTATTCATTATGGTTCTGGGCTTTCCATTGTCTATAAACTCCTTGCATTATGTTTTATATGAGCATGATCATAATTACACTCATCATCACGATATCTCTTATACAAATACTATTGAAAGTCATAGTAATTGCCAATGGGATTTTTCGGTAAGTGATGTTGATTTCGAAAAAATCACTCTTAAAACTACAGTCCTAATATTTATAAAACATATTGAGACAAAGAATTTAGTTTATACATCACAAGACGAATTTTTCTTTTCATTGAGGGCTCCTCCTGCTTTTATTAATATTTCATAATCAATATTTTACAGTTAGCAATTACATGTTTAATGCATTTTTGTATTCAAACAAATTAGCATTTTAAAATAATACAAAATTGATATTAATAAATTATAATGAAGAATTATACAATAATAATATTTCTATTTTTTATAAACACACACATCTTCGCACAAAACACCATTGAAGGGACAGTAACAGACCTTTCAACTTCAGAAAATATTGTAGGAGCAACAGTGTATATACCAGAATTAGAAAAGGGTACTTATACCGATAAAAATGGAAATTACAAACTTGATAATCTTCCCAATGGAGATTTTACAATAAAGTTTTCTTTTATAGGCTACAAAACCCATATCGAAAGAGTATATCTCGAACATAAAACAAAAAAAGAACTTAATATTTCCATAAAAGCTATTCATTATGAGGCTAATGTAGCAATAGTTACAGCCGCAGGATATACCTCGCAACATCATTATGCTATAAAAGTTGAAAGTATAGGTATTGATGAAATTAATGCTGGTTCTGATATTAATATAATGGATAAGATGACTGAAATCCCTGGTTTGAATATGATATCAAAGGGGCCAAGTATTAGTACTCCAAATATAAGAGGACTTAGCCTTAGCAATGTATTGGTACTTACTGATGGTTTCAGAATGAATAACTATCAATTTTCTGAAAGCCATCCTTATTTAGTTAGCAATTATGGAATTAGTAAAGTTGAATTGATAAAAGGACCCGCTTCATTATTATATGGTGCAGATGCAGTTGGTGGTGTAATAAACTTTATTGGCGAGAAGCCTGCTTCTGTTGGTCGAATTGAAGCCGATATCAATACCGAATACTATAGTAACACCAATGGATACCAAACAAATATTGGCGTTAAAGCCCATGGCAAACGTTTTTATTGGGGAATAAGAGCTGGCACGCAGCAGCATCATGATTTTAAGCAAGGTGGTGGCGAAGCCGTTACTAATAGCCGCTTTGGCGACAAAAATATAAGTATTACCACAGGTTTCAATAGTAAGATTGGCAGTTATAAACTATCTTATATTTATAAGAATTCAAAAATTGGTATGCCTAATTCTTTATCCAAGAAGTTGGTTACTGATAATGGTTTTAGGAATGAATATTTTTATCAGAATCTTGATTTCTCCATGATTAAAAGTCAGAATAAAATCTATATTGGCAAAACAAAACTCCAGGCTAATATCGCCTATCAAATTAATAGGCGAAGGCTTTTTACAAAAGATATGTACTCTGTTGATATGACATTACAGGGCATTGATTATGAATTTAAAGCAAGCAGGAATCTCCATGAAATATCAAAATCCAACGATAGTAAGATTATTTATGGTATTCAAGGACATTATTCTCAAAATCATTTAGGCGATGCACCTAAGTTTATTATTCCCAACTATTATCAAAATGATATTTCAGCCTTTTCTTTATTTCAGCACGATATTGGGGAAAAGGCTCATGTGCAGGCTGGAATTAGATACGATTATAGACATATATATGTGCCTGCTGTTAATTCTACTGAATACGGAATGATTAATATTGACACAAGCTATAACAACCTAAGCTACACATTAGGTAGTACTTATGGCCTTACAAAACATCTATTCCTTAGATTAAATCTAGCTTCAGCTTTTCGTACGGCGAATATTGCTGAGTTAACTCAAGATGGAATTCATGGTACTAGATACGAAAGAGGAAATCCATATTTAAAAAGCCAGAATAGTAATGAAATCGATTTTGGAATTCATTTTCATAATGCTAAACTATCAATTGACTTAGCAGCATTTTATAATAAAATTGATAACTATATATTCCTTGAACCAACTTCCGACACCATTTCTACAGGGCAAATAATATACAAATATGGGCAAACAAATTCTACACTATATGGGATAGAAACAGGAATTAATTATGTTCCTCTAAAGCAATTAAGCATAAGTGCTAACTATGCCTATACTGTTGGAATACAAGAAAATAAGGAGTATTTACCTTTTATTCCTCAAAATAGAATCATTACTTCTATACAATATAATATAACGAACTTCTCATTTTTTAGAAATACATCTATTAAACTAGGAAGTACATATGCTTTTTCAAAAAACAATATTTCTCCTTCAGAAATAGAAAGTGACGCTTATTTTATACTAAACGCATCTGTTTCCACAGTAATAAAACTAGGAAAGCAGAAAGTTAAATTTGGAATTTATGCAAAGAATATAATGGATACAGAATATACCGACCACCTTTATACTTTAGCCGATGAAGGCTATATCAATATGGGTAGGAATATAAGTATTAAGCTTAGTATTCCCTTTGACGGAAGTTATTTATAGCAACTGGCAAGAATGCCCATTGTACACTAGCTTTTCTTCAACAAACCCTTAATCTCGTTAAGCTTCATTAGAGCTTCCACAGGAGTTAAAGTGTTTATATCAGTATTAAGAATAT
>JAOZSY010000435.1 GCA_029939445.1 Bacteroidales bacterium | reverse complement strand
AAAAAACTACGGCCTGGAAGGCCGTGTTACAATAAAAAAATGCAAGTAAAAACTAATTTACTTGCATTTTCTGTTTTACAGGTTTTTATGTTTAAAATCCCTTATGATTACATCTGACCACCTCTTCTATTTCCATGTCCTTTATGATTTCCATGTCCTTTTCTTCCCATTTGCTTATGAGTATCAAAGAAAACTCTCTGATCTTCAGTAAGTACATTTCTAATGTCCTGATGAGTTTTTGCTCTTAGTTTCATCATCTTACTTTTTACTTCTATCTGCTTATCAATTTGCTTATTTATTTCCTTAATATCAGCTTCAGAAGTAGTACATAATGTACGTTTATGAGCCATAATTTCAGAAAGCTCGTTTCTCAAAGGTAGCATCTGTTTCATATTCTCAGTATAGATTTTTGTTATCTGAGTTTTTTGAGTTTCGGTAATGTCAGGAATCCTATTCAGCATACGCTCACCTCTATTCTGGCTTTGCTTATTCATCATGCCATTTCCATTTCCGTTGCCATTTCCATTACCTCTACCGTTACCTTGTTGCGCAACTGCCATACTTGTTACCATTATAAATGCTAGTATCATTAAGCTAATAGCATTTCCTTTTTTTAATAAATTCATAATATTGAGTTTTTAAATTAATTTATTGATCGTTTGTTGTAAAATCTTTTATATATGTGATTATTAATATTTTGCATCTGTTCTTCGCTTAGCTCAGTTTTAAGGGTTTCATAAAAATTCATTGTTTCATTCATTATAGCATCAGAAAGTATTAATGATGAATCTTTATAGATTTTTATAAGTGAACTATCACTCTGCTCTTTACTTATTTCGGTAAATAGCTTGTTGTGAATATTTCTTTGTTGTGCTTTGAGCTTAGAAATATTCTGTCGGTGGTCAATTCGGCTCTTTCTTATAAAGCTACGCTGCTCTACTGTAAAACTAAGATCAGACCATTTGCTATGTTTCTTATTTGAAACTTCTTTATTGAAGCTGTGGTCGTAATTGTGAAATTTATATGCTTTATAGCCAATAGTACTTATTGCACTTACTATTAGGATTGCTAATACAATAAATCCCCAAAACCAAAATTGATTATTTTTCATATTCATGATTTAAAAGTTATTAAATAAATCAAAATTATTATTTGCTAAATCTTCATCTATTACATCTTCAGTTATAATATCAGTATACTCTTGTACAAATGATTCGGAACTATATCTTCCAAAATAATTACCTCCCCAAATTGCAATAATAATTGCTGCCGCAGCAACACTAGTCTTAATAAATGCTGGAATATGGAATGTTTTTTCTGAGGCTGTTGCTCTAGAAATCACATCTTCGTAAAAGTGGGGAATATTATCACTAATCTTCTCAGATTGGATTTGATTTAAAGTTTTTTCTGTGAAAATATAGAATGATTTACACTCATCGCAACTCTCGAGATGCTGAGTTATTTTACTTTTCGTAGTATTATCAATTGCTTTATTTGTAAAGTCTACTGATAATGATTGTATTTTTTCGCAATTCATAAAATATTTATTTTTTGAGTACTTATGACACAGTGGTTTACTATAACTTGCGATATTATTAAAAATAATTTTACAACAACATATCTAAACTAGTAATAACAAAGGAAT
>JAOZSY010000434.1 GCA_029939445.1 Bacteroidales bacterium | reverse complement strand
TCCCCCATTAATGAGCGCAAAGATATATTTTTTTCATGGATAACATGAAAAAATATTATTTTGTATTTCCTGTCAATACGCCCGACACCTGCCAGTGGCTATAACCACTTTCAGTATCTTGCCCTTGGTCTATTATCACTTTTAATTTATGAGCACCCTCTTTGAGTTGGCTCAATGGAATAACATAGGGAGGAGTTAGTGTTGCGGGGCACCAATTGGAGCGGCTTAGGTCGCTTGACGACATACCATTGCCAAAATTGCCTGATGCAGGATTTGAGAAACGGTAAGTAGCGCAATCGGTACGCCATGGCATTATCGAAAATATTGGCTTTCCGTCCAAAAGAATTGTATTAAGCTTTGGAACAAACTCATCGCCCTCGCCCCAGCCACCATGGCCTGTGGTGGTGAATAATAGTTTTAAATCATCAATATTTTCTGGCACTGTAAAGTCTATTTCCAGAGTATCATTATTAAATAAACGGCCATAGTTTTGACCTGTTCCTTCAAGAATATTTACTGTAGAAAAAAGTGGCTGAACATAGGCTTTTTGATCTATTGGAATAACATCAAAGGCAGGATAAATATCAAATTCTAAACTAACTTTATGGCCTCCTTTATCATAATTTCCAATGAAAACACCCACCCATATTTCGTCTTCTGTATTTGGGATTAAGGAGCTTATTTCTTGCTTATAAACTACGTCATTGGCCCAAGGATAGTTATTAATAGGGCGTTTTTCGTTAAAATAATTTGCACCAAATGAAGTGAAAAATCGCATTGCTTCTATTGCGGGTTCGTAATCACCTTCAATCCTAATACCATTATAATGCCCTCCATTATTATCAGTATATGAGGGTAATAACTGTACGCTATCAATAAAGGCATTTATTACAGAGAGCTGCTTATTTGCAGGAACAATAAATACAGAGCCCGTTCTATCATAAGCATCGCCATTTGATCGGCAGTTGAGCTTAGCAAATACTCTATTATTGGATTTTAAATCTTCGTTTAGTTTAATCTTTTTCAGGAGAACGGTACCATTTGAAAAATGATAAACTACGTCATTCTCAATTTCGTCAAAGCGTGGAGTTGTAATGGATGGATCCCAGTTTATGGTTTCATCATCAAAAATATTAAGTATTGTAAATCTTGAGTTTATCTTTAGTTCTTCAAATTTGGCAGCGCTAACTTCGGTAGCATTATCTGCCAAATAATCAAATTGCAGGGTGTCTATTTTCTCAATGGCAGTAGCTGTAAGTCGCAGGCTACCATTTACTTTAATTTTAAGAATCAATGCATTTTCTGAAGGAAGGAAACGACTAAAAAGAGAACCTTTTGCTTTCGCATCTTCGGTATACCAAAGCTCTACTTTATTCGAAAAATAAGAATATTCAGCGTATTTACATTTGTAGCCAAGAATTTTCACCTTAGTTTTTTCTTCTATTTTGACTATTTTTGGTAAATCCGAAAATTTTGTTGCCAATCGAAATAAACTATCATTGGAATTAATAACGCTATAATTAGTTTGCTCCTTAAAATTGGCATATTGTTTTATTGAGGCATCAGCTTTTGATAGAAACATAATGTCATTCTGATAATAGAGGCTATAATTTATACCTTCAGAATTATAGCTTATTTTATAAGTT
>JAOZSY010000183.1:4131-5431 GCA_029939445.1 Bacteroidales bacterium | reverse complement strand
AACCCTAGTCAACAATCCTTAAAATAAAGTACTTCTTCTTTCCTTTTTGCACGAGTATATATTTACCATTAAGCAATTCGGCATCAGCAAAATTAAAATCAGCTTTAATTTTATTTCTGTTTATCGATACAGCATTGTCTTTAATCATTCGTCTAGCTTCGCCATTGGAAGCAAATATTCCTGTTTTTGCAGCAAGTAGATCCAAAGGAGGTAAACTTAGGTCTTCTTTTGTGATTTCACTTTGTGGCACTCCATCAAATACTGATAGGAAAGTTAACTCATCAAGTTTCTGAAGCGTTTCAGTTGTTCCTTTACCAAAGAGGATTTGTGATGCATCTATTGCAGCATGGAAAGCTTCTTCAGAGTGGACCATCTTTGTTATATTCTCAGCAAGAGTTTTTTGCAGCACTCTTAAATGTGGTGCTTCTTTATGCTCATTTACTTTTGTTTCAACCTCTTCCTTCGAAAGTAGAGTAAATATCTTTATGTATTTTTCGGCATCTTCGTCGCTAGTATTCATCCAAAATTGGTAAAATGCATAAGGAGATGTTCGTTCTGGGTCTAACCAGACATTACCACTTTCAGTTTTTCCAAATTTGCCACCATCAGCCTTAGTAATAAGTGGACAAGTAAGAGCAAAAGCTTCACCGCTCGATTTACGACGAATTAGCTCTGTGCCAGTAGTGATATTTCCCCACTGATCACTTCCTCCCATCTGAATTTTGCAGTTGTAATTCTCATTTAGAAATAAGAAATCATAACCTTGTACTAATTGATATGAGAATTCTGTATAAGACATTCCCACTTTACTGTCTTGGCCAATTCTCTTTTTTACAGATTCTTTCGACATCATATAATTTACTGTAATATGCTTGCCAATATCGCGAATGAAATCTAAAAAAGAGAAGTTTTTCATCCAGTCATAATTATTTACAAGCAGAGCAGCATTTTCTTCTCCATTATCAAAATCTAAAAATTTTGATAATTGAGCTTTAAGAGCATTTTGATTATGACGTAGCTCTGCCTCAGTAAGAAGGTTTCTTTCTGCAGATTTTCCCGATGGATCACCAATCATACCCGTTGCCCCACCAATAAGTGCTAATGGTCTATGTCCAGAAAGTTGAAAGTGCTTAAGCATCATAACTCCCACAAGATGACCAATATGTAATGAGTCAGCGGTTGGATCAATACCTACGTAAGCAGAACATAATTCTTTCTTTAATACATCTTCCGTTCCTGGCATTATATCGTGAATCATTCCACGCCATTGCAATTCTTCTACAAAATTCGTTGTCATATT
>JAOZSY010000183.1:0-4031 GCA_029939445.1 Bacteroidales bacterium | reverse complement strand
ATGTAATTATACAATGGATTAATTATACATTGAATTAATGTTGAAATTATGTATTTAACTCATTACACCATTAATTTAGCCATTGTACCATTAAATAATTATATCATTACACCATTCATTAACCCATTACACCATTAAATAATTATACTATTGCACCATTCATTTATTACACCATTCGCCAAAAAAACATACCTTTGCCTTTATATATTAATTATTGATACCATAACGATTATGATTAACTTTTCTGCGCATATAAAAAGCAAGTTGCCAAGTGCTAAAACCACTATATTTACTCAAATTGGACAAATGGCTAATGAGTTAGGAGCGGTAAATCTTTCTCAAGGCTTTCCTAATTTTGATGTTTCACCAGAGCTTATAAATCTTGTAACAAAGGCTATGAAGGAAGGGCATAATCAATATGCACCAATGCAGGGATTAATGGAATTGCGTCAAGTGTTGAGCGATTCGTTTTATCGTGATTATGGATTGCGTTACGATGCCAATGACGAAATTACTATTACTGCAGGAGGAACTCAAGCAATTTATACAGCAATTAGTACAGTAATAAATGATGGTGATGAAGCAATAATAATAGAGCCAGCTTTTGATATATACTCTCCTGGAATTAAGATAAATAAAGGAGTTGTTAGGCCTTATCGACTAACCGGTGATGATTATAAGATTGATTGGAGTGAGTTTAAACGATTGATTACTCGTAATACAAAACTTATAATAATAAATACACCTCATAATCCTACATCTACTATTCTTAGTGAAGATGATATGTTGCAATTGCAAGATATTACAAGAAACTCTGATATAATGGTTCTTAGTGATGAGGTATATGAGCATATTGTTTTTGATGGTAAAAAACATCAGAGTGTTGCGCTATTTCCTGAGTTGGCAGAACGAAGCTTTATAGTTGGTTCTTTTAGTAAAACATTTCATGTTACTGGTTGGAAAACAGGATTTTGCATGGCGCCAAAAGCATTAACTAAAGAGTACCGTAAAATACATCAAAATGTAGTTTTTGCGGGTAATAGACCAATGCAAACTGCTATTGCAGAGTATATGAGCAATCCCAAGAATATGGTGATAAATAACCTTTACGAAAAGAAAAGAGATTACTTTATGGAGCTAATGAAAGATAGCAGGTTTAGGCCACTACCTTCGCATGGTTCGTATTTTCAACTATATAAATATGATGAGATTTCTGATGAAAAGGAAATGGATTTTGTTATTACTCTTCTTAAAGAACATGGTGTGGCCGGAATTCCTGTCTCGTATTTCTATAGTAATGCTTATGATAATAAAGTTTTAAGATTCTGTTTTGCTAAAACTGATGAAACATTGGAGAAGGCAGCTGAGATTTTACGCAAAGTATAATGCTTTTAGCTTATGAAGAATATTGATGTTACAATAATACAATCAGACTTATTTTGGGAAGATAGAAAAGCAAACCTTTTGAGCTTTGAGACAAAAATTGCAAGTGTAAGCAATCAACAAGATTTGATAGTTCTGCCCGAAATGTTTAATACAGGTTTTTCCATGAAACCAGAAATTTTTTCGGAAAAACCTCTCTCTATTACTCATAAATGGATGCATGATATGAGTAAGATGAGTAATTCGCATATTGCTGGAAGCTATATGGTTGAAGAGAATGCTAAATACTATAATCGTTTTATAATTATGTCGCCCGATGGTAGTTATCAGAAATATGATAAGCGCCACTTATTTAGAATGGGTAATGAGCATCGACACTTTGAAGCGGGTAAAGACGATTTGATTTTCGAAATCAATGGATGGAAAATAAAAGCCCTAGTTTGCTATGATCTACGATTCCCTGTTTTCGCAAAAAATAATTATCAAGATGATGTTTATGACTATGATGCTATAATTTTTGTTGCAAATTGGCCTAAAGTAAGAAATCATATTTGGGAAACACTATTAAGAGCAAGAGCATTAGAAAATCAAGCAATGGTTATTGCCGTAAATCGTATTGGAGTTGATGGTAATGGTTTGGCACATGCGGGCTCATCGTGTATTATTGATGCTAAAGGAGATTATATAATTGCACCACAGCAGGATAATGAATTTGTTGCTAGGGCAGAGCTTAATCATGCAGAGCTAAATGATTTTAGGTCTAAATTTACAGTAGGATTGGATTGGGACAAATTTGAGGTTTTATAGGA
Organism: Bacteroidales bacterium; assembly: GCA_029939445.1. GTDB lineage: Bacteria > Bacteroidota > Bacteroidia > Bacteroidales > UBA1556 > UBA6267. The sequence continues at coordinate 1,839 of JAOZSY010000183.1, read as the reverse complement.
ATATAATAACTATTATGAAGAGAATTAATATCCTTTTATTAAATGTAAATATTTTATTGCTAGGCATACTGTTTACTAATAATGCAAATGCGCAAAGGATAGAACAGGGTCTTAGAGTTGGAGTTAAACTTCCTTATACCTATGATATAAGTTATTATCATAAATTTAGTACTAGAATAAGAATGTATTTCGGAACTCAAATTGTAACAGCTCCTTTTTCAGGAACAGTAACCAATGTGATGGAGATGTATGGTGCTAATCCTAATATGACGGCTATTTTGCGAGAATCTATGGGCTTTGGCATTGGCTTGGATCATGGATGGCAATATCATTTTGGAAAAGATAGACGAAGATATTATGTTGGTTTGAGCATTCAGTGGATGTGGTTGCCAAAGCAAGATATTGAAGATCAAGTTGTAGATGCTGCATTTGCTAATGATGGTATAGCAGGTTGCCCAACCCTTGAGGCCTGCCCGATAAACCCAATGCACCATTTATACGATGCGAAAAAACTTACCATTAATACTAATTATGTAAATATCTCATTTGCGTTTGGTTATACGATTTTTCTTCGTAGCAAGAACCAAATTCGATTGGAAGGAGCTATAGCTAAGACCATAGCATCGAGGCATTACCTTTATTCTGAGTACAGATACATTTCTCCTTTTACCGAGAGAACAAACGAAGGCCTGCAAGATATTATGCTTAAATATGGTTGGTTTCCTTCTATAAATGTATATTATATTTATAAATTAAGACTATAATTTTCAATTATGTATATATTATTTGTTACTACTGGATTTATTGTGGGGTTTATATATTTCTATTTATTATGAATTTTAAAAAGGTAATCCGTAATCCGTAATCCGTGGGTCAGTAATCAGTAGTCCTGACGGTTATTGGGATTGACTTCTAATTACAGAATACCGGTTATCGATTACTAATAAAATAATGATTCAAGTATTTTAACTGTATTATTATCAAAACTCCATATGAAACTCTGTAGAACCTATTGTTTTATTTGAAATCAAAAATTAACTATTAATTGCAGAATGATATTTTCACTCACCGACGAATATATTTTTCCTCATCCCGAGCTTTCAGAAGATAGCGGGCTATTGGCTGTTGGAGGCGATCTTGATCCTCAAAGATTATTATTGGCCTATGCAAATGGTATTTTTCCTTGGTTTAATCCCGAGGATGAAATTATGTGGTGGTCGAGCCCATTTCGCCCAGTATTTATTCCTGGTAAAGTTAAGGTTTCAAAGAGTTTAAGAGCTAGTATGCGAAAGCATAAATTTGAGATTAAATTGGATAGCAATTTTAAGGAAGTAATAGAAAATTGTGCTACAGTTGAGCGAAAAGACCAGGACTTAACATGGATTTCGGACGAAATAAAAGATTCTTATCAAGTATTATTCGATTTGGGATATCTGCATACTGTAGAAGTTTATTTGGAAGGGAAGATGGTAGGTGGACTTTATGGAGTATCTCTTGGTAGAGCCTTTTTTGGCGAATCAATGTTTCAAACTGTAAGTGATGCTTCTAAGGTTGCTCTCTTTGCCCTTTCAGAGATGCTTAAAGAATGGGAATTTCTATTTATTGATTCTCAGGTTTCAAATCCCCATAGTTATAGAATGGGAGCAAGGGAGCTCACTAAAAAAGACTTTCTTTCTTTGCTGACAAACTCATTAGACTTTGATACAATTAGAGGTAAATGGGAATATGATTTTACGAAAGTATCGTATTTATACGCAAGATAGTTTTTCAAATAGTATCATAATACCGTAACACGGTCTTCCAGACCGTAGTTCTTTTATTCTAAAATCTACGGGCAAG
>JAOZSY010000182.1:2376-5449 GCA_029939445.1 Bacteroidales bacterium | reverse complement strand
TACAATCTAATTCCCAAGTTATGCTATATCAGGCTTTCAGCCTTTCTAGATTCTAGATTATTCAAGATTTTCAGACCGCTTTGGTATGAAACCACAAGTTAATGATATACCCTCCGTTGCTACGCTTCCGACAACTGTACGGAATGTATCGCATTGCTTTAAATAGTTTTATAATCTATTTTCATGCCTTTATTATCTTAACCCATACAATATCCAATAATTATCGGAACGCTGCACTAGCACCACTATGGTATTCGCGCGATATAGGGGGAGACTTTTTAATCATTTGTTATTGCACTAAAATCTTTTTCGGATAAAATTCTTATTCCGATTCCTTTATTTATTAAATCCTCCGCTTTTCGGTGTTTTGAACTTTTTGAATAACCTGCAAGTTTTGTTGTGTCCTGAATTCCGACAACTAACATAGTCGTCTTTTTAGTGACTGAATTTGAGACATTACAACCTAAATCAGACGCAATTTTTCCAGCTTCTGCTCGTGGAATCATTAAAACTCCTGTAAAAACAATATTTTCTCCGTAAAGTGGTCCCTCTGGATTTCCATCTAATTTTATTGTTGTAGAACCTTTGGCATAAATATTAATCGGCTTTTTCACTCTCGAAAACCAATCGTCTAAATTCATTTCACTTTTCTCAAACGCTTTTAGCATTACTTTTCCTGTTGCAATAGCATCTTGAAGAGCATTATGGTGTTCAAATTTTATTTCCAAATGGTTTGCTATATTGGCAAGTCCATAACCTTTATAAGCATACTCTTCCCAAGTCCGTCTTACAATTTTTGCAGAATCAAGCCAATTTGTTTCAATCAATTCCAATTCCGCAAGTTCACACGCTCGGTTTATTGCAATTCGGTCAAAAGGCATATGATGTCCGACAATTTTATTTTCCAAAAGATCTTTTAACTTCTGATAGATTTGTTCAAAAGTCGGTGAGCCTTCTACCATTTCCTCCGTAATTCCGTGAATAGAAATGTTCATACCGTCAAAGTAATCGTCTGGGTCGATTAGCGACTCCCACTTTTCAGTCAGTTTTCCGTTTTCAAACTTTGCAAGTCCGATTTGACAAATACTTGAATAATCTGCATTTGCAGTTTCAACATCTAAAACATAAAATTCATTCATTGGTTCTTGGTTTTATCAGCATTGTTTACGGTTTGAATATGCGGCGTTTGGCATTTTAAAACGCTTCATTTTCAAATTATTACTAATTTTATTTATTGCTTATATGTTCATTTTTAGCATTATTTGCCAAATGCCGTATATTTGTTGTTATGGGCTTTTTTTATATTACTAACAAGTCAGTAGTATACTTAGATGTAGTATTATACCATTCAAATTATGGTATAATTCTGACGATTCTATAAATACTTATACCTTGTAATGAAGAAGAATTTAATAATAAATATTTTAATAAAAGTGAAATTCATTTAAACTATTAACTATAAGATAGTAACTAGCATAAACGAATTCCACTAAAGTAATTAAATTTTCAAGTGATCTATTTTGATTGCTAATTTCCCTTATTTCCAGTAGCAGCGGCCATCATTGCCATTTGTCTTGCATGGTCTTCATCTTTTTCTTTTTTTTCAATTTCTTCAATTTCTTCAAAAATAGGTGCATTAACTCGATTAACTTTCCCTGACATAATAAATAAATCGATTAAAGCCCAAATTCCAAGTCCGCCCAATGTTATCCAGTACAGAATTTGAAGCCCCCATTTACCTAAATAAGCGTAATGTGCTCCGAGAATGAACCAAAATAAATAAGCTGTCCCTGTTGATTTGATTTTCGACTGTAAATAACTTTTATTCATCTTAATAATTTTAAGTTTTCGCCTACTTCTGAATTAATTTGGCTTTTCGGCATATTCCCAAATTTATGTTCATGTCTTTAAATTGCCCATAACGAGTGAGTATAATGACTCTCCGTTTATTGTCATTTATAAACGGAAACCTCCATTTATTTTCACAATATCAAAACTATAAATAGGACTTGAAATTAGTTATTTTTTCTCTGTGAATATTTACATTTTTTAATATCCCCACAAAGCTAAGCAAAAAAATAATACAAATAGTAATAATTAATACAAATAATTATTTGTAATACAAAAATTATATATATCTTTGTGGTCTGACCTCTTACCAGTAAGAAAGAATTATGGAAAAGAAAGAAAAGTTGATAAAACCAGCACAATTTGCTGAGAACGAGATAATAAAAGCTATTGTTAGCAGCGAATGGCCAGCAAAGCATAAACTCCCGCCGGAGCGTGAGCTAGCAGGCATATTGGGAGTTACACGCCCTACTCTACGGGAGGTATTGCAGCGCTTATCGCGCGATGGTTGGCTTACAATTACTCATGGCAAACCCACTATTATAAACGATTATATAAAAGATGGAGGCCTAGGTGTGCTTAAAACATTAGTAAACCAGAATGAGCTCCCTGCAACAAATTTAATAGAAGATTGGCTTGAGTTTAGAGTGCTAATACTGCCAGGCTTAGCTCAAAAAGCTGCAAATAATGATAGCAAGAGCATAATAAATAAATTAGAGATGGCTCCTTCCATAGAATCAAAGAGTATAGAATTTGCCATTTATGATTGGGAGATACAAATGCTAATGGTTAATAATAGCGGCAACTCCATTGCCAAAATGTTGTACAACGATCTTACTAATATTTACCATAAACAAAGTGCTTTATATTTTAACGATATACATACCAAAAGAAAATCAATTAAATACTATAAACTATTAAAATCTAAATTAAATGATAATAAAGACATTTCCATGGTCGTAAAAGGTATTATGGAAGAAAGTTATGATATATGGAGGAGAATTGTTAATGGTTAATTGTTAATGGTTAATTATTAATGGTTAATTATTAATGGTTTAATGGTGTAATGGTACAATGGTGTAATGGTTTAATGGTATAATGGTATAATGGTGTAATTTCAACATTAGCACATTGTATAATTAATCCATTATATAATTGTATAATTAATAATGTAATTTCAACATTAGCACATTGTATAATTAATCCATTATATAATTGTATAATT
>JAOZSY010000182.1:0-2276 GCA_029939445.1 Bacteroidales bacterium | reverse complement strand
CACTTTAACAATTTAGCACTTTAACATTTAACACACAATGAACCGATTTATAGAAAAATATACCGACCACGAGTTTGATTTAATAGTAATTGGAGGGGGAATTACTGGTGCGAGTGTGGCCTACGAGGCGGCATCACGGGGAATGGATGTGGCATTGGTAGAGAAATCTGATTTTGGTAGCGCAACATCTGCCGCCACCTCAAAAATGATTCATGGTGGACTAAGATACCTCTCTACTTATGAGTTTGCTTTGGTTCGCGAATCGCTTAAAGAAAGGCGTGTGCTTATGAATATAGCACCAAATTTTATTCACCCTGCTCCTTTCCTATTCTCCAGCTATGCAAAAGACAAAGTATCTTTTAAGCAAATGAAGCTAGGAATGATTATTTACGAGGCTTTATCTTTTGATAAAAACTGGATTTGGGATAAAAGCAAAACAATGCCCAGCTATAAGAGTCTTGATAATAAGGCCACTAAGCAACTTTTTCCAAATGCACTGACTGAAGATTTAATTGGCGGACAGCTTTATTATGATTGCTCGAGTCATTCGCCAGAGAGGTTTACACTGTCGTTTATAAAATCGGCAGTAAAATATGGAGCTTCGGTGGCAAATTATACCGAAGTAGAAGATTTTATTGTAGAGCCTAAAGGCCGAAAAAAGAAGATTATTAAGGGCGTTAAGGTAAAAGATAAAATTTCGGGAGAGACTAAAGATTTAAAAGGAAAATTAGTAATAAACTGTGCTGGGCCATGGGCCGATATTGTACTCGATAAAGTTAAGAAAGAACACAGCAGTCAGGAGCTCCGCCGAAGCGAAGGAATACACTTTATAATAAAAAAAGTTGTTGGTGATACTACCTTTTCTGGCTACTCAAAAAGCGGGCGTCATTTTTTCCTTTTTCCATACCGCAATCATACTTTAGTAGGCACCACCGATAAGGAATATATTGGCAAGCCCAACGATTATAAAGTAACACGAGAAGCCATTGAAGACCTTATTGTTGAGGTTAATAGCGCATTTGGGAATAAAGATAAAATAAAGTACGAAGATATACTCCACGCCTATGGCGGACTACGCCCTTTGGTGGAAGACCAAACCGAGGAAAGCTATAAATCATCGCGTAAATATGAGATTACTGGCGAAAAAAAGAATGGTATTTCGGGCTTAATAACTGTTGAAGGTGGAAAATTTACCACTAGCAGAATGTTGGCCGAAAAGGCAATAAATAAAGCCCTTAGAATTCTTAAATATCCAAAGAGAAAATCTATTTCAGAAAGCACACAACTATATGGTTGCGAGATTAAGAATATATCTGATTTCATTTTTGAGAAAAAGAAAAAATACTCCGAATATAATCCCGACAATATTGAATACCTTGCCAAAAGTTATGGTACAGAGATAGACAGCATTATGACTATTGCTGCAAATAATAAAGAGCTTAAGCAAATATTAAATAAAGATGGAGAACTTTTGGCGCAAGTTCAGTTTGCTATTCGCAATGAGATGGCCATAACCTTAACTGATATTATAATGAGAAGAACGGGAGTTGGCTTACTAGGAAACCCAGGAATGGATACAATTGTGAAAATAGCAGAATATGCTGCTAAAGAACTTAATTGGAACAAAGCAAAAATGAAGGCAGAAATTCAAAAGATAAATAACCGACTTACAATTCCTATATAGTTTTGCAAGAAAACACCAAATAGGTAGTTTTAGGGCAGAGACTAATTAAAAATAAGAACCATAAAAAACATATTTATATGACAACAAAATGGATAAACGAAGCACCAAAGGAAGGAAGTTTTAGATCAATATTTAAATACGGTGACCCCAATGGTTTTAAGCATCCTAACGATAGATTAGTTGATGAACTGAAGAATAAATTCAATATATCAGAAGATGGTTTTTCGGAAATGGAATCCACTGGTGATGAATTATTTACAGAAGAAATTAAATCCAAATTAAGCAATGCGCAAGTAAGCAAGTTTATGGAAATTTGTGGTCAGGAGAATATAAGTTCCAAAGAATATGATAGGCTAAAATATTCCACAGGCAAAACTGTAGAAGAGGCTATGAATTTGCGAATGGGCAAAGTAAAAACCATTACGGACTTGGTAGTACACCCACGAAATAAAGCTGAGGTTAGCGAAATTTTGAAATATTGTAATGAGCAGAAAATTCCTATTTATGCTTTTGGTGGAGGATCATCGGTAAATTTTGGATATTATCCCGAGAAAGGTGGTGTTACTCTGGTTTTGAATACACATTTGAATAA
>JAOZSY010000433.1 GCA_029939445.1 Bacteroidales bacterium | reverse complement strand
ATTCAGATTTTGTAAATGCATTAAAACCAGCAATATATATATTAGAATAATTTATATTTTCATAAGAATTCTGCTCTGCCATAAATCTAAAGGCCATTCCTTGGTAAGCAGTATTATTCTCCAATAGAGCTTTATTCAATTCAATATAATAGATATATAGTTTTTTATAGAATTTCAGATAATTTTTCTCTTGTTCAGTAAGTTTTTGAGGGTCAAGATCCCATTTTTCAATTTCTTTGGCATCGCTTAAATATGAGAATAGCTTATCCACAGGAACCATATATAGGTCAATATCATTGAAATCGGAGAGTAATAAATCGGCCCAAGTGCTAAACTGATCAAGGCTTTGAGCGTTATCCTTCTCAATTTTACGGTGTACTTTATAAAGCTGCATTAGCATATCCATTGGATCGGCTTCCATCAGCTCAGTTTGATTATATATAAAATCGTTAATTGATACAATATCAGGTGTATATATTGGATTGTCAATGGCCTCCGAGATATATTTTAGAATATATGTTTTGGCTCTTCTACTAGGTACAATCACTAATGTGCTTTCTAACTCATCTTGTTTTAGATTAAGTAGTTTCTGAGCTATTTGTTTTAAGAAAGGAATCATTATATTGATTGTTTATTTAGATGTTTTTCTGCTTGATTCAAGCTTTCAGTTTTTCCACAGTCTATCCAATAATCATCATCATGCCTATAGCCAACTATTTTGCTACTGCAGGCTTTGTTTATATAGAAAGGTGTAATGGATTCCTTGATCTCTTTCAAGTCTTTAATTAGCTCATTATTAATAATATGAATGCCGCTAAAAGCATATTCCTCTAACTCATTAATATCATTATAACATGATTTTACTTCATTAGTTTTTTTATTAATCCAACCTTTAAGCTCCGAATTTTTATTAAATAGAAAGTATCTAGAAGTGTCTCTTTTACGAATTGCTAATGTTGCTGCTGCTTTATTATTGTTATGATATTCAATTAGTTTTCTAATATCTATATTTGTAATTATATCTACATTAAAAAGAAGAATACTTTCTTCATTTATAAAATATTTCCTTGCTTTTGCAAGTCCTCCAGCTGTATCCAATAAAATCTCTTCTTTACTCAACCTTATATTATAGCCAAAGTTATTATTTTCTATCAAATAATTTTCAATCTTCTCTGCAAAATGGTGAGTATTAATAATGAAATCAGTAATTCCTTGTTGTGCTAGATAGTTTAAATTATATGCTAGTAGGGTAGTATCCATAAAAGGAGCTAGTGCCTTGGGCTTGTCTTTTGTTATTGGATATAAGCGAGTTCCCAAACCCGCAGCAAAAATCATTGCTTGCATACGATCAGATTTATTTGATAATTATTTGAAATGTGAAGGTAGTAAAAATGTTGTAACTAATCAGTGTAAATAGAAATATAATAAATAATCGGAATTATCATTAGCTCCGTCCTACTGAGTGATTTTCCTTAGAAAAATTGTGCCGAAGTAAAGTGGAGCTAAAGGGATAGAATTAAGCTCTTTTGGGTTTTTTGCAATGGCTCCCGATTGTTATCGGGATTGGGTGGCAAATAACCAAATGTGCTTGATTGGCGTGGGTTTAGCCTTGCAAGTAACGTGCCGCATGTATAAATCGTTTTAGTGTTGCGCCTGCG
>JAOZSY010000181.1 GCA_029939445.1 Bacteroidales bacterium | reverse complement strand
TTGGTATTTAGAAGGTGATGCTGTTGCTGTCGAAACATCTCTAAGTAGTACAGGAAGAGGGCGCGAAGCTAATTTTAATATGCCTTTGAGGGCTCAAATTACTGAAAAAGGTAAGTATTCATACGATAAAGCCACAATGGGGTCTTATCATAATTTTGTGCCTGATCATTATATTCTAGGTTATCACCTTGTTACCCTTGGCAAGATAAATTATGGTAAGGATATTTGGAAAAATACTGAGAGTTTTATTGCTCGCAATCCTTATTATATTGTTCCTTTTTCGCATTCCATAAAAAAACATAGTAGTCTTAGAAAGCGTGCGTTCTATAATGCATCAATGGATACTCTTAATAATATGTGGCAACGTCAAACTTCTGATTTTGTGCTAGATACAGTTTTGTGCAATCATTCCAAATTATTTACTTCTTATACTCATTCTCAATATCTGAATGATACTGTTATGTTTTCGCGTAAAACAGGGATTAACGAAATTGGAAGTTTTGTCCTGATTTCTAATGAAGATAATGTTCAAAATCAGAAGCGTATTTTACTTCCTGGCTATAGTAGTTTTGATAATATAACATTACAGGATAGTACTTTATTTTGGACCGAAACTCGCTATCATAATAGGTGGGAGCATCTTAAATACTCGGTATTGATGAAGTATAATTTTAGGAATAATAAGCGCGAGCAGCTTAGTCGTAATACTAGATTATATTCACCAACGTATAACTCTAAAAGCAAGACAGTTGCTTGCTTGCAGCAAAGTGTTAGCGGAGATTATAGTTTGGTGCTTTTATCTTCCGAAAGTGGCGAACTCATTAAAGAAATTAGTATGCCATCTTTTATCAAGAATATATATATTGATGATGATGGAGAGAATATTTACTATTATATTCTAAGAGATAAAGGCTTTGAATTGATAGAATATAATGTAGCAAGTGAAAAACAAAATGAAATTCTACCTCCTTCACTTAATAATAGAAATAAGATTCTAAAATTTGATAATTGTATATATTTTACTGATGATATAAATGGAGTTTCTAATATATATAAGAAGAGCCTTGCTAGTAACCAAATTAGTAGAATTACGGATGTAGTTTTTGGAGTAGGCAATATTAATAAATGGAAGAATAAACTTATTTTCGATAATTATAATTCCTCTGGCTGGCAGGCTACTACAATAAATATGGATAGTATACAGCTGTTTGATAATTTGGTGTTCGAACATAAACTATACGAATCTTATATTATAGATTCTAATACCAATATTCAGAAGAATAAACCAGTAGATAGTCTGTTTGTAAGCGATAAATATTCAAAGATTGGTCATTTATTTAAAGTTCACTCATGGGGGCCAATTGCATTGAATATTGATAACACCAAGGTGAATCCAGGTCTTAGTTTTATCTCGCAAAACTTATTGAGTACCTTGGAGCTAAATATGGGTTATGAGTATAAGCTTGATGAATTAACGAATAAAATTTATGCAAATGTTGATTATAAAGCATGGCCAGTTGTTGTTTCCCTAAGAGCTAGTTACCAAGGTAGGAGAGAATATGTACCTTTGGAAGACCAGCATTACTATGGTTATGAATCATATACTTGGAACGAAACATCTTTGGGTGTTTTCTTATATCGTGGATTTAGGTTTAATAAAAATGCCTATAATTATTATGTACAGCCAAGTATAGGTATAAGTTATTTAGATCAAAATTCTAATAGCCATACGCCTGATATTATAAAAGATGATTTGAACGAAATTCTATCTATGAGTTATAGTTTATATGTATCAGCCATGCGCCGTACAGCTATTCGCGATTTGCAGCCACGTATTGGACAATCATTAAAGGCTACTTATGCTCATACTCCACTTATTGGTGCTGATTTGGGTGATATTCTGGCTATGGAGAGTACTACTTACTTGCCTTTTATTACGAGGCATTCAGGTATGAAGACTTATATTGGTCTACAATATAAAAATAAAGAACAGTTTAGTTATTCTAATATTATAGAGATGCCTCGTGGATTAGTAGGTGTAATTAGTAATAATAGCGAAAGTTTTATCATAAAACAGACTTTTGCAATCCCACTTTTGTATCCGGATATAAGCATTAGTTCATTAGCCTATATCAAAAGAGTGAAAACATATCTATTTGCAGATTATTTATTTGGTGATGATCTTTATTCATCTATTGGAGCTGATATTCGTTTTGATGTTCATTTTTTAAGAACTATTGCTCCTGTTGATATAGGTTTGCGAACTTCATTTGTAAACGATTATAGTAATAATGAACAGCAAGTAGTCTACCAATTCTTATTAAGTATAAGTATTTAACCTTTTAATTGTAATTAATTATCATTTGCTTGCAAAAAAAAGGTATATTCGCATTAGTAACTAATTGAATATATGGTTGACAACTTTTTATTGTGTTTATTATTATTTACAATAATCTTTTTTGTTTTATACATTGAATCTAATAATAATCGGTACATTATTTTAGGTTTATTATATTTTTTCATTTTTTATAATAAAAAAGGTAAAAAAGCACTCCTATATTAAAAATTATAGTTATTTTTATATCTAGAATAGAAAACTACAAACGAAGTTAGTATTTGATGGTAATTATCGTTGTAAAGTACATATAGTTTTATTTTATGAAAATATAATATGCTATAGAAAATTAATGGTATGACAAAATTTTTGAATCAAAGTCCAAAAGTAGTTCTAAAGGAGTTTTTTGGCTTTAATAGTTTTAAGGGAGATCAGGAAGTAATAATTAATAACCTTATTGCTGGTAATGATACATTTGTTATTATGCCAACGGGTGGAGGTAAATCATTATGCTATCAATTGCCTGCATTATTAAAAAAAGGCACAGCAATAGTTGTTTCTCCATTGATTGCTCTTATGAAAAATCAAGTAGATGCAATTAGGAACTTTAGCTCAGAAAATGGTATTGCTCATGTTATGAATTCCTCATTGAGTAAGCAAGAGCTAGAAACTGTTAAACTAGATTTAGTAAACGAACGTACGAAATTACTTTATGTAGCACCAGAGAGTCTTGTTAAGGAAGACAATGTGGAATTTTTTAAATCATTACATATTTCTTTTATTGCTATTGACGAAGCTCATTGTATTTCGGAGTGGGGGCATGATTTTAGACCAGAGTATCGCCGACTTAGACCAATTATTGATGAAATTTCGCCAAATAATACGGTTATAGCTCTTACGGCCACTGCCACACCAAAGGTACAGAGTGATATACAGAAAAATCTTAATATTGTAAATGCAAACGTATATAAATCATCATTTAATAGACCAAATCTTTATTATGAGGTTCGGCCTAAAACTAAAGATGTTATTAAGGATTTAATACGTTTTATAAAACAGAATGATGGAAAATCTGGAATTGTTTATTGTTTAAGTAGAAAAAAAGTTGAAGAGGTTGCAGAAACACTTCAAGTAAATGGCGTTAAAGCATTACCATATCATGCAGGATTAGAATCATCAAAACGTGTTCACAACCAAGATAGTTTCTTAATGGAAGAAACTGACGTAATTGTTGCAACCATTGCATTCGGTATGGGTATTGATAAACCAGATGTGCGTTTTGTAATTCATCACGATATTCCTAAAAGTATAGAATCTTACTATCAAGAAACTGGTCGTGCAGGAAGAGATGGAGGGGAAGGGCAATGTATAACTTTCTATTCTTATGATGATATTCAGAAGTTGGAGAAGTTTATGAAAGGAAAGCCTGTTGCAGAGCAAGAGATTGGTCGCCAGTTGCTTAACGAAACTGTTTCTTATGCAGAATCTTCAGTTTGTCGCCGTCATCAGATATTACAATATTTTGGAGAAATTTATCAAGAAGATAATTGTCATAACTGTGATAACTGTAATAATCCTAAAGAGAAATTTGAAGCTACCAATGATATGGGCTTAGTATTGGAAGCTGTAGTTCAAACAAAACAGCTATTCAAGGCCAAACATATATGCCAAGTACTGCATGGTGCTGATAATACAGATGTGCATACCGTAAAACATCATTTGCTCGATATATATGCAAAAGGAAAAGAGCATGATGAAAAATATTGGATGGGCGTTATCCGTCAAGCTTTTGCTCATCAGTTACTTGATAAAGATATTGAGCAATATGGAGTATTAATAATTACTGATAAGGGTAAAGATTTTATTGTAAAACCATATAAAGTCATGATAGCTAAAGATCATGATTATGAAAGAAGTGGTAATGATGAGATAATTACAAGAAGTCAATCTAAAAATGGTCAAGCCGGTGATGCAGTTCTTTTTGCGATGCTCAAAGAACTAAGAAAAGATATATCTAAGAGGGAAAAAATTCCTCCGTTTGTTATTTTTCAGGATCCATCACTTGAGGATATGTGTATTCAATTTCCTATTGATTTGGAAGAAATGCAGCGTATAACAGGTGTTGGTGCAGGTAAAGCTCAAAAATATGGTCAACCATTTTTGGATGTAATAAAGGTATATGTTGAAGAAAATGATATATCACGTCCGCAAGATATGGTTGTTAAAACTGTAGCAAATAAGTCAATTTCTAAAGTATTCATTATAAAAAGTATTGATAGAAAACTATCACTTGTGGATATTGCTACTTCTAAAGGACTTACCTTAGAAGATGTTATTACTCAAATAGAACTTATATTAAGTTCTGGCACTAAGTTAGATATAAATTATTTCATTAATGAACATCTTGATGAATATGATGTGGATGATATAATGACATATTTTAATGAAGAGGCTGAAACAGACTCGGTGCAAGAGGCTATAGAGGAGCTTGGCGAGGAAGATTATACTGAAAATGCTATTCGTTTGGTAAGGATAAAATACTTAAATGAAGTAGGAAATTAAATGGATAATAAATATCGTTATTGAAAAGCCGTAGGAAATAAACTACGGCTTTTTGTTTATAAATTTGAGGCTTAATATATAATGTCATATACATTAATTGCAGATAGTGGATCAACAAAAACTCATTGGGTAATAGTAAATGGTAAAGAGATTATTCGTGAGTTTTATACTCAGGGAATAAATCCTTATTATATTTCTAGTGCTGAGATTAAGAGTTTAATAAATGATGCTATGTCACTTGATGAAATAGGCCTTATTTCAAAGGTTGATTTTTATGGAGCAGGATGCAAGGGTGAAGAAATGTGTAGTATTGTTGAAACTGCATTGCTTGATATTTTCAATAATGTGATTATAAATGTCGATAGTGATTTAATGGGCTCAGCATTATCATTATTTTCTAATGGAAATGGGATTGCATGTATATTAGGTACAGGAAGTAATGCTGCTGTATTTATTGAAGGCCAGTTTGTAGATTCTATATCGTCGCTGGGTTATATACTTGGAGACGAGGGTAGTGGCAGTTATCTTGGGAAAATATTAATAAGAGATTATTTTCAGAA
>JAOZSY010000180.1 GCA_029939445.1 Bacteroidales bacterium | reverse complement strand
TGCACCAAATAAAATTATAGCTCTTGAGAAACGATAGGTTTCTGGCAAGAGTGAATACACAACCAATGTTAACATAACTCCTATTAGCTGACCCAATACAATCCTATATATCTTAATGGGTTTAGAATAACCACCAGCATAGTATATAACAGTTTGCCAACCAGCTACTATCAACGGAATAAAAAGGTATAAGAATAAATCAGGATACTTCTGACTTTCTCCAAAAATAAGCTCTGCCCAATATTTTGCAGTAAGGATTAGAGCTGTATTTATAAGAATAAAATCTATAGTAGACTCCAGCATTTTACGAAAAAAGCTAGCAATTACAGAAACAAAAGCTCTAAGAATAATAGCAGCATTTATAAGAATGCTAAATAGTTTTGCGTTTTCTTTAGAATAGTGTTTTTTGGCAAATATCACCATTGCATTATAAAAAACATATACATAATTAACGGAGTTTTTCTTCGTACTTTCTCCCTTATAATGAATAATTCTAGTTTTAGGAAAATAATAATTCTTATATCCTCCCAAAATTATACGATATGACAAATCGATATCCTCACCATACATAAAGAAATCTTCATCCAATAAACCTACTTTATCAAGAGTGGTTTTACGCATTAACATAAAAGCTCCTGCAAGAATTTCCACTTCATGAATTTCATCATTACTAAGATGTCCCTGGTGATAGGATGCAAATTTCTTTGATTTAGGAAATATTTTTGATATGCCAAACATTTTATAAAAAGCGGACTGTGGAGTTGGCAACCCTCTTTTTGATTCTGGTAAGAATCTACCCTTTCCATCGAGCATTTTTACTCCCAAGCCACCTGCATCAAGATGAGAATCCATAAATGCTACTGTGGTTTCAAAAGTATCGGCTTCAACAATAGTATCAGGATTAAGTAAAAGAATATACTCTCCCTTTGAGATTCGTATTCCTTGATTATTTGCTTTCGAAAAGCCAACATTATCTTTATTGGCAATAAGCTTAATATCAGGAAATCTCTTTCCCATCATTTGCAGCGAACCATCAACAGAATTATTATCAACAACAATTATCTCAGTATCAACATATTTTGCAGCTACCAAGGCAGAATCAATGCATTGTTCCAAAAAATGTTCAACATTATAATTAACTATTATTACTGATAATTTCATTGTGTATTATTTATCTAATTCATTATATAATGAATACCTGCTCCAGGGCCCAAAGGTAAGCCTAATAATAACCAAGCTACTAATAATATTATCCAAACTACCAGAAACACCATTGAGTATGGAACCATGGTGGCAATAATAGTACCTATACCAGCCTTTGAATCGTATTTATGTACAAAAGCTATTATCAGAGCAAAGAAGCTCATCATTGGCGATATAACATTTGTAACACTATCACCAATACGATATACTACTTGCGAAAGCTCAGGGGAATAACCCATTATCATAAACATAGGAATAAAAATTGGTGCAAGAATAGCCCATTTTGCAGAAGCACTACCCATTAGCATATTAATACTTGCCGAAAGCAGAATAAACAATATCATAAGTGGAATAAGTCCAATATCAGCCGACATCAAAACATTTGCCCCTTTTACAGCGAGAATAATTCCAAGATTACTCCACTTAAAATAAGCAACAAACTGAGCCGCAAAAAATACTAGTACAATATATGTAGAAAGAGTCTTCATTGAAGAAGCCATACCTTTCATTACATCAGCATCACTTTTAAACTTCCCAGTGGTAATACCATAGGCCAATCCTGCCGATCCAGCAGATATAAAAAGCATTGCAACAACACCTTTAATTAGCGGAGAAGATAAAACTCCACCATCTTTACCTCTAAAAAAACCATCTTCGGGAATAATACCAATTAAAGTAATAGCTGTGATAACACCTATTGCCAATAAAGCCATCAAAAGTCCTTTTTTTTCTAATTTAGAGAGAGCATCAAAAGACTCTTCACTATCTACATCACCTGTATACTTACCTAAACGAGGTTCTACAATCTTATCAGTAACAATAGTACCTGCAATAGCAATTACAAAAGTTGAAACTACCATAAAATAATAATTTGCTGTAGGATTAACAGAGTAATTTGGATCGAGAATATGAGCTGCTTCAGTTGACAAACCCGCAAGAAGAGGATCTACTGTTCCTAGAATTAAATTAGCACTAAAACCCCCTGATACTCCAGCAAAAGCAGCAGCCATTCCTGCAATAGGATGCCTACCTACAGCAATAAAGACAACTCCAGCTAAAGGAATTAGAAGAACATATCCCACATCAGAGGCTACATTAGATAATATTCCTGAAAATACAAGAATAAAAGTAAGCATTGAGGAAGGAGCCTTAATTACAAGTAAACGAATTATTGAATTTATAAGTCCACTATACTCTGCAATACCTATTCCGAGCATTGCTACTAAAACAATTCCTAATGGTGCAAAACCTGTGAAATTATCAACCATTTCTAATAATACCCTGTGAATACCATCATGCGATAATAAATTCACTGGCTTAATTAATTCCTGAGTTCCAGGATGAATTGCTTCCCAACCCAAATAATGGCCTATCGCAGAAAATACCAATGCTGCTAGAGCAAATAAAGCAAACAATGTTGCAGGATGTGGCAAAGCATTTCCTGCTCGCTCGGTCCAATTTAGCATTTTTTGAAATATTCCTATTTTTCCTTTCTTAGTTTCTGTCATATTTTTTTATTTATATACTTCATCAGGAAGAGTAAAGCCTTCTTTAATTTTACCCTCCATATTTTTATAATACTTCATTAATTCAATTGTATCTTTTTCAAAATTATCAGTAGTAAAAAATACATCCTGCATACCACAAGTTTTAGTTTTATAATCTATAAAACCAACAATAACTGGAATATTAGCTCCTCGCGCAATACGATGATAACCTGTTTTCCATGTTAACTGGGCAGTTCGTTTACCCTCTGGAGCAATAGTAAGTAGAAAATTATCATTTTTATTAATCTCATTTACTACATCTTCTACAACATTATTTTTTCCTCTACGCACCGGAATACCACCAACACTTTTAATTATACTACCCAAAGGAAAGAAGAACGCTTCTTGTTTAATCAAATACCTTGCATTTAAACCTAATGCTTTATATGTAAAAAATCCAATGAAAAAATCCCAATAACTCGTATGTGGAACAGTAAGCACCACAGCTTTAGGAGGAATATCGCCTTTTAAATTTACAACTGCCTTCCATCCAAACAATCCTAATAATATCTTAGAAAAACCCATAATTAATTATTTATCATTTTATAAAAATCATCTTCACTAATAATCGTAATATTTAACTTCTCAGCCTTTTTAAGTTTAGCTGGACCCATTTTATCACCAGCCAATAAATAATCTGTTTTTGATGAAATAGAACTAACATTTTTACCACCAAAATTCATAATCATTTGCTTAATGTCGTCCCTTGATTGAGTAAATTTTCCACTCACTACAAAAGTTTTGTTTTGTAAAAGTTTAGGAAAAGTTTCATTATCTCTAATTATTTCAAAATTAAGATTATAATTTTGTAATCTTTCAAGTATTTCAATATTCTTAGCATCTAAAAAATAACTAATTAAACTTTCAGCAATACGTTCACCAATATCATCAACCATTAATAATTCCATATAAGTTGCTGATTTAAGCAATTCTATATTTTCAAAATATTGAGCAAGCTTACGAGCAACTGTTTCCCCAACATAACGAATTCCTAACGCAAAAAGCACTTTCTCAAAAGGAATATCTTTAGACTTTTCAATACTAATGAGGAGATTTGAGACTGATTTTTGCTTAAAACCTTCAAGTTGAATTAATTGCTCAGCACCCAAACTATATATATCAGCAACACTATTTACAAACCCTTTATCAAACAAAGCAGACACCGTTGCTTCCCCCATGTTGATATCCATAGTTTTGCGACCAACAAAATGCTCAATATTGCCTTTTATTTGTGGTGGGCATTGATATACATTTGGGCAATAATAAGCAGCCTCACCTTCTTCTCTAACTAATTCAGTATTGCATTCAGGACAATTAGTTAAGAAACTAACTTCCTCAGCATTATCTTTTCTTTTAGAAAGATCTACGGCTATAATCTTTGGGATAATTTCACCACCTTTCTCAACTTTAACAAAGTCACCAATATGTAAGTCAAGCGATTTTATTACATCAGCATTATGCAGGCTAGCACGTTTAACTGTAGTACCTGCCAATTGCACAGGACTTAGATTTGCAACAGGTGTTACAGCTCCTGTTCTGCCAACCTGATAATCTATTGATAACAACTCAGCAACTACCTGTTCTGCTTTAAATTTATATGAAATTGCCCATCGAGGAGATTTGGCTGTAAAACCTAACTGCTTCTGTTGAGCAAAATTATTTACTTTTATAACTATACCATCTATTTCAAAATCGAGCTCATTTCTTGCTTTATCCCAATAATTTATATAATCAAAAATCTGCTCAACACTATTTACTTTCCGTGCTGTATCCGACACTTTAAATCCCCATTGGCGGGCCGTTTCAAGACTCTGATAATGGTTTGTAAAATCTAAATCATCACCAACTACATAATATAAATATGCATCAAGTGGTCGTTTGGACACTTCCTTTGCATCAAGCATCTTTATGCTTCCCGAGGCTGCATTTCGTGGATTAGCAAACTCCTGTTTTCCTAATTTCTTTCGTTTCTCGTTAAATTTAGCAAAACCACTACGAGTCATTATTATTTCTCCTCTGATTTCGAAATCAGCAGGATAATCACCTTCTCTAAGTTTTAAAGGAATACTTCTAATGGTTTTTACATTTGCAGTTACATCATCACCCTGGCTTCCATCACCACGAGTAACAGCCTGTGTCATTATTCCATTCTGATATTGAATACCTATTGCCAAGCCATCATATTTAAGCTCACAAATATATTCAATATTACCTTCAATCTCTTTACGTACTCTTTGATCAAAATCTTGCAAATCCTCTTTGGAATAAGTATTGCCCAAAGACAGCATTCGGTATCGGTGCTTAACAGTGGTGAATGATTTCTGAATATCACCTCCTACTCTTTGAGTTGGAGAATCTATATGTGCAAATTGAGGATACATTTTCTCAAGCCCTTGCAATTCTAACAATAAAGAATCAAACTCGTAATCACTTATTAAACTTTTAGATAAATTATAATAATTGTGATTGTGCTTATTAAGCTCATTAATTAGAAAATCAATACGTTGTACTATTTCTTTTTGGTCCATTATTGAAAATAATATATTGAGCAAATATACTTAATTTACTAATTAAGTATATTTTAAAATTCAAATGATATAAGAAAAAAGTGCCCATAAAAAAAGCCACATTCTAATAAAAGAATGCGGCTTGATATCAATGGCAACGACCTACTTTCCCACAACTAAATGCAGTATCATCGGCGCAGGTAGGCT
>JAOZSY010000432.1 GCA_029939445.1 Bacteroidales bacterium | reverse complement strand
TGCCTACACATCCTACAAATAAACAAAGCGCACTTATATTAGTGCACTTATAAAATGACTCGTCCTGAAATAGGTTTACACAATAAAGTGTAAAAATGAGTAAAAAGAATAGAGTTAATTTAAAGCTACCAGCAGGAAAGGTTATTGAACATCCGAATAAATATTTTTCAGATGTAGAAAAGCATTTCATTATACAAGACCTCCTATCTTCTAAATGTCCCAAAAGAGATATTTGGAAAAAACATACTGGACAAGAAGAAGAGCATGGTCAGATATTAAGATGGATGAGAAAACTTGGATATAATACAGGTGTTAATGAAAGAAGAACTAATTTTGCATCAAAATTAATTAATATGAATAAAAACACCACAAAAGATGAATCTAATGAATCATTTGAAAATCTTCAATTGAAGAAAAGAGTAGAAGAGCTTGAAACACAATTAAAGGATGCAGAATTGCGAGCCATAGCCTTTTCTACAATGGTTGATATTGCTGAGAAAGAGTTTAAAATCCCAATTAGAAAAAAGTTCAATACCAAACCATCGAAGAGATGAAACATAGTTTTTTACACATAGGCTTAGCCAAATTATGTGGATGGTTTGGTATCACAAGACAGGCTTATTATTCTTATACATGGCGAGCCTTAGAAGAAGGCAATAAAGAGCATATTATAATAGAGAAAGTAAATATAATAAGAGAAAACCACCCTAGAATTGGAACAAGAAAACTCTTTGATATGTTACAGCCATTTTTCAGAGAGCATAAAATTAAAATAGGAAGAGATTCTTTGTTCAATTTGTTATATACTAATCATTTACTGATACGCAAACGTAAACGAAATATAAGTACAACCAACTCGTATCATAGATTTAGGAAGTATCCTAATCTTATTAAGAATTTAACACCAACAGCAATTAATCAAATATGGGTAAGTGATATTACCTATTGGAAAATAGGAGAACATCATGTTTATATTAGCTTTATTACCGATGTATATTCTCATAAGATTGTAGGATATTATGTTGCAGAGACATTAGAAACAATCGAATCTATACATGCATTGAAAATGGCATTAAATAGTTTAGAATTTAAACCAAAACAACTAATCCATCACTCTGATAGAGGAATACAATATTGTAGTAATTCTTATGTAAAGCTATTACAGGATTATAATCTCAATATAAGTATGACAGAGAGTGGAGATCCTCTAGAAAATGCAGTTGCCGAAAGAGTAAACGGAATTATAAAAGAAGAGTATTTACGAGAATACCAGGTAAAAAACATAAAAGAAGCCAAGAAGGTATTAGGCTTCGTGGTAAGGCTTTACAATGAAGAACGACCACATAATAGCATAAGTAATCATGTCCCAAATGAAGTGCATGAAAATAGTGATTTGAAAACTAAGAGATTATGGAAGAATTATTACAAAAAACAAGAGAGTAACGATAATTACGATTTTTCAAACTCTAATTGCTCCGTTCCGCTACGCTCCACTTCGCAATTAGAGTTTGAAAACAAAAATGTAAACTTATTAAAGGATTAAGAATTATGTGTAGATTTGCAATAGAATTTAAATGTTTAACTGTAAACTTTTTTCAGGACGAGTCAGGGGCTTGCTATACACACCACACGAAAGATTCGTGCGGTAGCCGCTTGTTTTTCT
>JAOZSY010000431.1 GCA_029939445.1 Bacteroidales bacterium | reverse complement strand
AAAACCCACAACCAAGAACAAAAATTGGTTATAAAATAAAGGGAGGAAAAGGATAGAGGAGAAGGATAGAGGAAAAGGATAGAGGAGAAGGAAAAAGGAGAAGGGAAAAGGAGTTACAATGATTTAATCCCTTTAAACAATTACATAAATAAGCAATTACACATTTAATCCTACAATTTAGCAGAAATAAACCCACCTGCAATAACATCATCACCTTCGAAAAATACAGCCGACTGACCTGGAGTAATTGCTGATACATTTTCTAGAAACTCAACTCTAATACTTCCATTGGCATCATTATATAGTTTTGCAGGAGCACCTGGGTCGTGATGGCGAATCTGAACATCTACCAGCATTCCATCTTCAATTTTATCATATTTCTGCCAGTTAATTTTACCAACTAGCATTTTATCGCCCCATAATTCGTCCATTGGACCAATTACTACACGATTAGTTTCTGCATCAATATTATTTACATAATAAGGCTTACCCATAACTACAAAACCTTTACATTGCCCAATGGTATAAATTGGAAACCCTTGATGCTTTCCCACAACTTTGCCATCGGAGGTAACAAATTCGCCATCTTTAACTCTATCCTCTAAGCCATCAACCTCACGTTTTAGGAAACCACGGTAGTCGTTATCAGGAATAAAGCAGATTTCGTAGCTCTCACTTTTTTTGGCAAGATTATCATAGCCATGTTTTATGGCCAATTCTCTAATTTGGGGCTTATGATAGCTTCCCAAAGGAAATAATGTTCTCTTTATATTCTCCTGGCTCACTCCCCAAAGCACATAACTTTGGTCTTTTCCTCCATCAATACCTTTGGTTATAAAATATCTGCCATTTTCCTCTTTCATTTGCGCATAATGCCCAGTGGCAATATGGTAGCAATTAAGCTCGTCGGCACGTTTTAGTAGCGCCTCCCATTTCATAAAAGTATTACATAAAATACACGGATTCGGCGTTCTTCCAATTAAATATTCCGAAACGAAATCGCTGATAATTCTATCGCCAAACTCATCTCTAATATCAATAATATAATGAGGAAAACCATTTGCGACAGCAAGTTCTCTTGCATCGTTAATGGAGTCGAGGCTACAGCAGCCCGTTTCTTTGGAGCTAGTACCTGACTCGGAATAATCCCAGGTTTTCATGGTCATACCCACAAGCTCATAGCCCTGCTCCACTAGCATAAGAGCAGCAATAGAACTATCAATTCCACCACTCATTGCCACCAATACTCTATTATTCTTCTCCACCATCGTCATCATTCTTAAGATAATTCTTTACTGTATTATTTACATGGTCAATAATCAATGTTACCTTACCATCTTCATAACGAGTTTCCTTATCTAAATGTCCATTACTATATACTATTACACTGCTGAATGCTCCATTTTCCTCATAGGCATTCCAAACTCCATCTTGCACTCCATCAACATACTTCCCTTGGCGAGATACCTTTTTACTCAAATAATAGCTAGAATAATCGCCAACCATTTTATCATCAGAAAATGTTGCCGAAAGTCTTATCTCTCCATTTTCAAAATACTCTTTCCAAACACCATCGCGTTTTCCGTCTTTCCAATTTAGCTCCGTAGCATTGCCTTTTCCAATATAATAAACTATCCAAAGGCCATCTTTTACACCCTTATTA
>JAOZSY010000026.1:12840-18358 GCA_029939445.1 Bacteroidales bacterium | reverse complement strand
CAACCAAGTTATAATCGTAAGATTTTAATTTTATTCTAATTTTCTGACTCATATCAAAGTATACTTATTTATTGATAATTTCTTCTGCTATTGAATCTGGTACTTCAGAGTAATGATCAAATGTCATTGTTGAAGTTGCACGACCCGAAGTAATAGTTCTTAGGGCAGTAACATAACCAAACATATTTGATAATGGCACCATAGCCTTAATATTTTGTGTTCCATCTTTAGCTTCTACGCCATCAACAATACCACGTCTTTTATTAAGATCACCGATTACATCACCCATTGATACATCCGGAGTAACAACTTCTACCTTCATTATAGGCTCAAGAAGTGCTTTCTTCATCTTAGAGGATGCATTACGGAATCCCATTTTAGCAGCTAATTCAAATGATAACTGATCAGAGTCAACATTATGATAAGAACCATCATACAGACGAACCTTCATATTCTCAACTTCAAATCCTGCTAAAGGACCATTAAGCATTGCTTCTTTAAATCCTTTTTCAACTGAAGGGATAAATTCTTTAGGAATATTACCACCTTTAATCTCATCGATAAATTGAAGACCTTCTTTTCCTTCGTCAGCTGGTCCAATTTCGAATTTAATATCAGCAAACTTACCACGTCCACCAGATTGTTTCTTATATGACTCACGGTGCTCAGTACTTGTAAGAAGTGTTTCTTTATAAGATACTTGAGGTTGACCTTGATTACATTCTACTTTAAACTCACGCTTAAGACGATCAATAAGAATATCTAAGTGAAGCTCTCCCATTCCTGAGATAATTGTTTGTCCACTATCCTTATCCGTTTTAACTTTGAATGTAGGATCTTCTTCTGAAAGCTTTGCTAAACCATTACCTAATTTATCAATATCCTTTTGAGTTTTAGGCTCAATAGCAATACTAATTACAGGATCAGGGAAATCCATTGATTCAAGAATAATTGGATGCTTTTGATCACAAAGAGTATCACCAGTACGTATAGTTTTAAAACCAACAGCTGCTCCTATATCTCCTGCATGAATTTCTTCAAGTGGATTTTGCTTATTAGAGTGCATCTGCATAATACGAGAGATTCTCTCTTTCTTACCTGTAGATGTATTCAACACATAAGAACCAGCCTTAAGTGTACCAGAGTAAACTCTAAAGAATACTAAACGACCAACAAATGGGTCTGTAGCAATCTTAAATGCCAAAGCAGAAAATGGAGCATCAGCATCAGGGCTTCTTGTTTCCATTTCTTCAGTATCAGGATTTTCTCCTTCAATATCTTCAACATCCATAGGACTAGGAAGAAAATCGATAACAGCATCTAAAAGCATTTGAACACCTTTGTTCTTAAATGCAGAACCACACATTACCGGAGTAATACGTTGCTCGATAGTAGCTTTACGAATATGCTTTTTCATCTCCTCTTCTGTAATAGAATCAGGATCTTCCATGTATTTTTCGAATAACTCATCATCCTCTTCAGCAACACCCTCTACTAATAGAGTACGGTATTCCTCAACAGTTTCAAGTAAATCTTCAGGAACTGGAACTTCGTTAATTGTAACTCCGTTATCGTCCTCATCCCAGATATAAGCTTTATTAGTAATTAAATCAACAACCCCTTTAAAATCATCTTCAGCTCCAATAGGAATTTGAAGAGGTACAGGGTTTGCTTTAAGACGATCGCGGATTTGATCAACAACCTGAAGGAAGTTGGCACCCGAACGGTCCATTTTATTTACAAAACTAATACGAGGTACTTTATACTTTGTAGCTTGACGCCAAACAGTTTCTGATTGAGGCTCAACACCACCTACAGCACAAAATAACGCAACAGCACCATCAAGGATACGAAGCGAACGCTCCACCTCAACAGTAAAGTCAACGTGACCCGGAGTATCAATAATATTAATCTTATTATTAATATCTTTATACTTCCAAAATACAGTAGTAGCAGCAGAGGTAATTGTTATACCTCGCTCTTGCTCCTGAACCATCCAGTCCATGGTAGCTGCACCATCGTGCACCTCACCAATTTTATAACTTTTACCAGTATAATATAATATACGCTCAGTTGTTGTGGTTTTACCCGCATCAATATGAGCCATTATACCAATATTTCTTGTATTATTTAAATCCGACATCTCTATATCTTGCTATATATTAAAATCTAAAATGAGAGAATGCTTTATTAGCTTCAGCCATACGGTGAATCTCTTCTTTCTTCTTGAAGGCAGCACCTTCTTCTTTAAAAGCAGCTAAAATTTCTCCAGCTAACTTCTCTCCCATTGTCTTTTCGTGACGTTTACGAGCAGCACCAATAAGCGCTTTAATACCTATAGACTCCTTACGAGAAGCATAAATCTGTGTAGGAATCTGAAAAGTAGCACCACCAATACGACGACTCTTTACCTCAACAGCAGGAGTAATGTTTGTTAATGCCTTTTTAAATACCTCAACTGGGTTTTCCTCAGTCAACTTATCTTGTACAATATCCATCGCTTTATAGAAAATACTATATGAAGTATTTTTCTTTCCACCGACCATCATATTATTTACGAATTTTGTTACCAAAGTATCACCAAATTTTGGATCCGGTAATGTAATTCGTACTTTTGGCTTTTGTTTTCTCATTGTTTCATCTTATTTAATAATGAAAATTCTTATTTCTTCTTAGGACGCTTAGTTCCATACTTTGAACGACGTTGAGTACGACCATCTACTCCTAACGTATCTAAAGCTCCACGTACGATATGGTAACGTACTCCTGGTAAATCTTTAACTCTACCTCCTCTAATAAGTACAATAGAGTGCTCTTGTAAGTTGTGACCTTCTCCAGGAATATAGGCGTTAACCTCTTTTCCATTAGTCAAACGCACACGAGCTACTTTACGCATTGCCGAGTTAGGCTTTTTTGGTGTAGTAGTGTATACACGTACACAAACTCCTCGACGCTGTGGACATGAGTCCAAAGCTGGAGAGTTGCTTTTGTCAGTCAGCTTCTTGCGACCTTTTCTGATTAACTGTTGTATTGTTGGCATAATTTAATAAAAAATATTTGCTTCAATTGATAATTATGTTCTAATTTCCCGTTATTTACGGGGCTGCAAAAGTACAACTAAATCCACAATACCCAACATATTAAAATACTTATCAACAAAGTATTGTTTAAATATTGAATATCAGAATATTGACAGCTTTAAAACTGTAAATATCAATCTAATTATTATTAAAATGTATTGAAAAATTGGTAGGTTGGACATATATTCAGACCCAAAAGAGATTGTTATTTAATAACTCTTTTTTGGAACCTATATCGGTCTATCCTTGTCAGGTTCCTACTAATTTATCTTATACTTTACTAAATATTAAGACATATGTCTCATTTTTAGCGAGTGCAAAGATAAACATATTTCTTTATCAACAAAGCTTTATTAATAAAAATATCGCATTTTTTTGTTAAATATATAAAATACAGAAATACAGTAGTATTAATCACTTATTGTAATAAAAAAAAGATAGTTTGAATTATACTAACACCTATAAATGGGTGTGTTTTTAACTACCTGCTATGACAACTATAGCAATAATGCATATTTAGTTTTCTAATCTAAATTAAGAAACTGCTTCCCATATAAAAAGCCCTAAAAATAATTACTTTTAGGGCTTTCAATATTATGTACTACGAATTATACTATAAACCTAGAACACTTGGCCCTTGCTCATAATATATATCCTTAGGAATTCCAGCATCAGACAAACGTTGCAGGTCTGCACTTAACTCTGGAGTAATAGTAGTCCATTTGTCAACAAAAGCTTTAGCCGCATCATAATCTCCATTTCCTTGAACTTCTAAAATCTCTATTGTAAGAGCAGTTGACGCTTCTTGCATCTTCTCAAAATCAATATTATAAAGACCAGCTTCATTTCTACTAAAAGCTCCACGCTCTAAGAAATAATTGTATCGAATAAGATTTGCTTTGCCATGAGCACTTGATGCACCAAAGCGAATACTACGGAATATACTTGTCATAAACGTTACATAGTTGTCTTTAAGATCGACCTTAAGTTCTCCCATATTAGCTAATTTAGTAACAAGAAATAATCCCAAAATATCAGCCTTACCTTCTTCAATTGCAGAATATTGCTCTTTAAGAGCTATACGTACAGAGCCATTGCCGGTAATTGTATTTTTTATTCCCATACCATGCGATACTTCATGAAACATAGTGTTTTCAAAAAATGAATTAAACTTAATATGTTGGCGAAGATCCTCAACAATTAATTGTTGCGAAATAGGAACTAGAATCTTATCGAACTTAGCTTTCATTGCATTTTTAAGTTGCAACTTACGAGAGCCCTTCTTCAATTGCACTTCTTCATCATTTGGTAGGTTAATTGCAATTGTTTTACCAGCTTCGTTACAATCTCCAGCATAATATACTACATCATATGCATTAAGATCCACATCAGAGCCAGGAGTTTCTTGCTTATACTTAGCGTCAACAGGTAGTTCTTTTTGCATTTGAGGTAAAAACTGCGCGTAATACTTAAGCTTATCACTCCACTCAACATCCTTTATAAGAATGAAAGATTCGTGAGCAGCTTTATAACCAAATAATGCATCAAGGTAGTTTTCTATAGGCCCAACAACCATGTCAATATTAGAAGTTTTCATATCCATCCAAGCCATATCACTCTCCTGATACTCATCAGTAAGCAATGCCACAGCGCGTAGCTCTAAATACTTTTTAAGACCTGCATCTTCGGCAATAGTAGAAGCTTTTCTCAATAATTTTGCTGCTTCTTGCACTTGACTTTCATAAGCCTCATGATACCATTGAGTATATAATTTACCATTCTCATCACGTTTTACAAGAGTATAAAGATTAGCTTTGTTTGGATCTTCAAATGCTTCAAATTCTTCCTTAGTCATATCACTAGGATAGAAGTTTGCCCCAGCAGGACGAGTTTCGAAACCTTTAAGGAATGGCTTATTCTCTTCCATATTAAGGATATCCCAAGGTCCGTAGTTAATAGTAGCAAATTGCTTAATATTAGGATCACTTATTCCTGCAAGTAAAGCATCTTTATCGCCATAAGTTTGCGTCCAAAAGATATCATCCATTATATCAGCAACCTGAAACATAATACGAAGAATATCTTTCTCGCTATCGCTTAGGTGGCTTATATCCGCCGTTAATGTAACTTTTGCATAAGCATTATAGTCAATGCCATCAATTGCTTCGTAAGTTGCTGTTTGAGTTTCCTCAGCCTTTTGGTCAGGAGCAATATTAGCTGTATCATTACAGGCCATTAGCCCAAATAATGCAATAACGCTCATCATAAGTATTAATTTTTTAATCATAATTGTGTATGTGTTATGTTAATTTATTTCTTGAGGTGCAAAGGTAGTGATTTTGTTTATTGGTTGAGGCGTTTAATTGTTTATTTGATAGAAACCACATAGCGCAGAAAGTATATAGTTTAGATAAGGCTAAAGATAAAAGGCTAAAAGG
>JAOZSY010000026.1:0-12740 GCA_029939445.1 Bacteroidales bacterium | reverse complement strand
ACATAGCGCAGAAAGTATATAGTTTAGATAAGGCTAAAGATAAAAGGCTAAAAGGAAAAGGCTAAAGCTTAAAGGGAAAAGTTTAAAAGGATTAGAAATTAACGATTGGAGATTAATGGTATTAGATTGTTGATTTTAAAAAACTACATAAGACACAATAGGAACATAGTACACTTAGGAGATAATAAAGGCTAAAGAGGAAAGGCTACAGAAAAAAGTTTAAAAGGAGTAGGAATTATTGATTGAAGATTAACGATCTCATATTGTAGATTTAAAAAATCCAAACCCCTTAATTATTACTCACTTCTTTTTTCTTTTTCCATATTTATTTTATCAAATATTGACAAGGAGTAATTAATCACTTCCTTGTAATTAATCCAATTATAGAATGGGAAAACATCTACCCTTGTTAGGGCTCTTAATGAAATCCTATATTCTTTTTTTCAAATTACTAGAAATAAAAAATGTACACAACTAATAATAAATAGTTGTATACATTTTAATAAAATATCTTTTTCTAAAAAAAATCGCACCACTAACACTCAGTTATCAGCACAAAATAAAAGAAATTAGGATTTAGAACTTACCATCCCAATAACTAACATCAAAATCTTTGCATTGTACAACATTATTTTTTGTCCAACATTTTGTTGCAATACCATCGCAGCTACCATCACCAAAATCGATAGTTACATAAGGATTTCCGGCTTTGTCTTGGTATTCAATTATACCTGAAACAATTTCATAATTACAACTATCACTTTTAACAAGATCTTGTACAACTACGTATTTTTTTCCTTGTTTTTTGAAAAGCTGCCAAACATCTACATCCTTACTCTCTATAACACCATTCTCTAACCAACTTACAGTAGCAAGTCCATCACAAGTGCCATTACCGAAATTTACGGAAAACACCATCTCATCTTGATAATAATATTCAATAATTCCAGAAACAACTTCCCAATTACACTCCGCTTTCTTAACCAAAGCTGTTACTATAGTTTTAGTATAATCAGCCTTATCACCACTTCCTTTTACAATTATATCTGGCTCAAGACTTTTTAAATATATATCTTCTGTTTTATCATTAGTATTCTCTACACCTTTTTTACAAGAAGTAAACACTAAAACCATACTTATGGTTAATAATGTTAAAATTAATAATGCTCTTTTCATAATTATAATTTTAGTATGTATATTTTTTTTAATATTCATGCAAATATACGTAATTATTATTTAACTCTATTTTACCTCTTTTTTTTCAAAACAAACACATAAGGCACATAAGTAACATAAGGACTCATAGGTTTCATTCATTCTATAAATGCTTAGTTGGGATAAAACCTCTTTACTCCTTTTTCTCCAGTTTCTTATCGGAATCCTAGTCCTTTATCCTATTTCCTTACCCATCAAATCCTCCGACCAAATTGCATCAACATTTAAGTAAATTATAAAATCATTTAATACAATTTGCCCACCTTCTTTAAAAAGGAGGTCTTTAAACGCCAACAAATAAAATTAACGATTGAAGATTACAAATTTCCAAATCGGAGTTCCCTCTTAATTCTTCATTCTTCTTTCTTAATTCCTTTTTCCTTCTCCTTTATCCTTTCTACCTTTTCATCTCCTGTTCGCGATGTCTAACCTCTACTTTTATATTATACTTATCGCGTAGCTGGCGAGTGATAAACTCAGCCATATAAACTGAGCGATGCTGGCCACCAGTACAGCCAAAGTTTACACTTAGATGATCAAAATTTCTTTCAATATATTTCTCTACAGACTGCTCAACAAGAGCGGTAACATTTTTCTTAAAAATAGCAACATCTTCTTCTTTATCAAGAAACTCTATAACTTTCATATCCATTCCTGTGAGCTGCTTATACTCATCGTAGCGACCTGGATTATGAAGAGCTCTGCAATCAAAAGCAAAACCTCCACCATGTCCACTTTCATCCACAGGGATTCCTCTTTTATAAGAGAAGCTATTTACCGACACTTCAAGATTACTTCCTTTTGCAGCAAGCTCCATTAGTTTCTCCGACTTAATAAGTTTATTGAGTAAAGGCATTAGAGTTGGCAGCTCCACAGGGAGGTTTATAGTTTTCAGAAGATTGTCGAGATTAGCTAATGCTGGAGGAATACTCGCTAGAAAGTGAGCTTTCTTTTCGTAGAAACCTCGAAAACCGTATGCGCCCATCGCCTGCATTATTCTTATTAATACATACCCTTGGAAGAACTTTTTGAACTCTTCTTCATTAACATCTATATGCTTTTTTAACTGCCCTATATAATAGGTGTATAATTCATCTCTTTTCTCTTGAGGAATTTCTGCTTTAGCATCATATAATAAAGAAGCCAAATCGTATTGCAAAGCACCCTTTCTACCACCTTGGTAATCGATAAAATAAACTTCATCATTTTTTACCATTATATTTCTTGACTGAAAATCACGGTAAAGGAAATAGTTTTGATTAGCCTCAAGTAAATAATCAGTGAATTTCTGGTAATCGTCTTCCAAGGCTTGTTCCTCAAAAGGTATTTGTGCTAATTTGAGAAAATAATACTTAAAATAATTCAAATCCCACATCATACTCTGCTTATCGAAGCTTGATCTTGGATAACATAGGCTATAGTTTAAACCTTCGCCACCTTTAATTTGAAACTCAGGCAATGCATCAAGCACCTGATAATACTTTTGCTGCAATTCTTTGGAAAAAGCAGACGTCTTATGCTCTTCTGTTAAAAAAGCGAATAAAGTAGTATCTCCTAAATCTTCTATTAAATATATATTTTCGGTTACTTCCTCCGCTAGAATTTCTGGAACTTTTAGCCCTTTTTTCTGAAAATGCTTTGTAAACTCTATAAAGGCAAGGTTTTCTTTTGAATCGGCATTATACACTCCAAGAGTAGTAAAGTTTTCAGAGAATAACCTAAAATATTTACGATCAGAACCTGATTCTGCTAGTGGAGTAACTTTAACTACTTCTTCTTTAGACCAAGCAGTAAAAAGAATTTTTAATTTATTTTGTGGCATATTAAATATTTTTAAAATTGTAGAGCATTGAGAGGAATCCCCTAATACTAATAATAGGCAACAAATATATGAATTAGAAACTACATTTTAAAAGGGTTTTTAATATAATTATTAAATATTTATTAAACTCTATATTATTAATGTTCTATTTAAGTAAAACCGAATAAAAAAAGTCAGAAATACATAGTAAAAATCTACTATTTATTTCTGACTTCAGATATGAATTAATACTATTATTTATGTATCTATTTGGTATTACCTACAAATCTTCTTAGCTGATCTACTCTACCTACTTCAAGAAAGGAAGCTCCAGCATTTTTACCATAATTACCAGCAACAAATGCTACTAAATCACGATCGCCATAACCATCTCTCTTTGCAAGATTATTCAATGCTTGATCAACAAAAACAGAATGCGTTTCGCTTTCTTTAATAAGGTCACACTCAACGCCATACGATAAGGCTAGCACCCTCATAATATGAGGAATATAACACTGAGCATAAACAGGAACTTTTGCTCTATATGCCGCAATGCCAAGAACTGTATTTCCAGAATATGTATCCGCAACAATAGAAGTAATAGGCAAATCACAACTTGCTTCTACGGCAGCTTTCACCATAAATGACGCTTTATGAGTAGTTAGAACTTTATTCTCAAGAGTAATCATTTTTGGCGTAATTTGCTCTACTTCAACACAAATTGAAGACATCATTTTAACAGATTCAACGGGAAATTTTCCATAGGCAGTTTCGCCACTAAGCATAACAGCGTCCGAGCCTTGGTATACAGCTGTCGCAACATCATTAACCTCAGCACGAGTTGGGCGAGGGTTTTCAATCATAGTATGCAACATCTGAGTAGCCACAATAACTGGCTTACGAGCAGCAATACATTTCTCTACTAATTGTCGTTGCACAATTGGTAGTCTTTGCTCTGTAATTTCAATTGCCAAATCGCCACGGGCAACCATTACACCATATACATGCTCAAGAATACTATCAATATTATCTACACCTTCCTGATTTTCTATTTTTGCAATTATCTTTATAGGGCTACCCATTGCATCAAGTATGCTTTGAACAGCAATAACATCATCAGGTTTACGCACAAATGAGTGTGCTATAAAATCCAACTTTTGCTCTATGGCAAAATAGATGAAATCCATATCTTTTTTGGTAAGAGCAGGAAGTTTAATATATGCAGAAGGAATATTTACACTTTTATGACCTTGTATTTTCCCATCATTTTGAACTTCACAATCAAGGATATTATTATTAGAACCTATTACCTTCAATTCCAAAACACCATCATCAATAAGAATTTTACTTCCTATTTCAATATCTGTTACAAAACCTTCATAAGATACATATATTATATCGTCGGTACTATCTTTATCTTTAACCCCTTTAAACTTAACTATATCGCCACGCTTAACATTTTTATCCTCCTTCATAGAATTAGTTCTAATCTCGGGACCCTTTGTGTCTAATAATATTGCTATCTTATCTGAAACTTTACGCACATTATTTATTACTTTCAGTGCGTCATCATGAGTTTGGTGTGCGGTATTTAATCTTACCACATTCATTCCATTTTCATATAATTCTTTAATAAAAGCTATATCACAATTCCTATCTGAAATAGTAGCAACTATCTTTGTTTTTTTCTTCATTATTGTAATTTTTTGAGCCCACAAAGGTAGTCTATATATTAATATATACTATACATTATTAGAATCTAAAAATAGCAATTGCACTTACGAGTGTAAGCAGCAAATAATGCCTGTTACTTTTTTAAAATTAATTACTCCAATACTTCCAATAATTTTTTATAATCCTCAATTGAATTTGATTCTTCCTTTTTGCCAAGAGAAACAATAATATTATTTATAGACCTTCTTACTATAGTAGGATTTGAACAAGGGAGATAATATTCAGTTTTTACATTATAGTTTATTCTTTTCAGATAACTAAAAATATCCTTTAATGAATGTATTTCTCCTTTTGAAAAAGGGTTAATATAAAACAGTACGTTTTTATCCTGCACTTCGTCAATGGGGAAAGAATACATCTTGTCGAGATATACTAGCATAAAGTTTCGAGGAGTATTAACTCCATATAATGGAATTTCCAAACTCTGTGCAATTACTGAGTATAATACACTTAGCAAAAGAGGACTTCCTTTTTTGGTTAGTAACACATCATTCACAAAAGAGTTTTCTACAGCATAATAGTCTTTAGTATTACCTTCAAAACTATAGATATTGAAGAATATATGATTCAGTATTTTTATCTTTTCAATTGGTGATTGGTTATCATTTATTTCGAGCCAAAAATCTTGACGAATCTTATTTAGAAGGTTACTTATTGAACTAATTTCCAGCTTTGGATACTGAAATTTAGAAATAATTGCTAATCCTTGAAATAAATTCTTATAATTATTCTCTTGCCATCTTCTAAGTTCTACAGTAGCATTCTGAAGACTTACTGCATTATAAACACCTTTCAATCTTTCAATCTGACCTTCATCCGCAGTTTCATCTTGCGCCTCTAATAAGAACGGCATTATTTCAGCCCCTATTTCTACAATCTTAGAGCGAATAAGTCCAAAAGCTTGATTATCTTGATCATCAATTAATCCAACAAGAGCTTTTAATTCACTTTCTTCCATTTTTTTCAAAATTAATCACTAAGTCTATCAATAACTATCTTAATTAGTTTTTCAACTGTAGATTTATAATCTTCGCTGTAAGTTCGACTATATCTATTTGCAATAATTGCGCATACAGTAGCTGTTTTATGTCCCAATAATTTTCCTAAACCATATAAAGCTGATGTTTCCATCTCAAAATTAGTAATCTTCTGATTATTATACTCGAATCCTTCAAGTGATGAATTCAGTTCAGGATTTGAGAGCTCAAGACGAAGAACTCTCCCTTGAGGACCATAAAAGCCAGGAGCTGTGGCAGTAATACCTTTATACATTCCATCACTAATTTTCTCTTCTAAGCTACTTGAAGCTTTTACAATGTATGGTTTGCTCAACTCCTTTGGCCAATTAGTAAGCTCACAAAAAGCTTCTGTCATTTGTTTATCAATAATACTATCGCTACCTTTATAAAAATTCAACAAGCCGTCAATACCTAAACCATAAGAAGAGAATACAAATGAATCTACAGGAATAAACTCCTGTAAAGCTCCAGATGTTCCAAGTCTTACAATATTTAAACTATGATGTTGGCTTTTAACCTGTCGAGTTTTCAAATCAATATTGACTAATGCATCGAGTTCGTTCATCACAATATCAATATTATCAGTACCTATACCTGTTGCTAATACCGTCAACCGTTTTCCGCGATATACACCTGTATGAGTTACAAACTCTCTATTATGTACCTTATGCTCAATAGTGTCAAAATATTTACTTATTGCCTCTACTCTACCTGGGTCGCCAACAACTATTATATCATCGGCTAATTGATCGGGAGTAATATGCAAATGATAAATACTTCCGTCAGGATTTACTATTAGTTCTGATTCTTCTATTCTTCTCATTCCTATTTATAAGTTTAAAAATAAATCCTAAAAATAATTAATTATTACCTACGGCATAATGCTTCTTTGTATTTTTGCGCCGAGATACAAAAATAATAATTTTTGATAATAATAAAATATTTTTATTATTAAAATGAAAATATTATAAATATAAGCATTATATAGCCTTTTCTAGTCTTAGTTTAATTAAGCTAAATTAAGGTTATCTTGCAAATTAAATATCACTATTTCGTTATGAAACGGAATAAATAAATAATAAATTATGGATAATAAAGATTTTAAAATACTTGTTCCTACGGATTTTAGCGAACAATCAAATCTAGCATTGCACCAAGCTATACATTTTGCCAATATAATTAAAGCTCAGGTTACTCTTCTGTATGTATTACAAGAAAAAAAAGGGATACTAGGCAGCATTTTTAATAAACAGCAGGAAAAAACTTTTGATAATGCTATTATAGAGAAGCTTAAAGAGCAATCAAAAACATACAACAACAAGCATAAACTTGAAATTGATTATCAACTTGAACACTCTACAAGTATTCATGGGTCTATATTAGAATATTCTAATAAAAACAATTTTGATATAATAATTATAGGCAAAGGTTCTATTTTTGAGAATGGCGAAGAAATACCTAGCATTGGGTCTAACGCAGCTAAGATTGTTCGACATTCAAAGATTCCAGTAATTACCATAGGCAATTCAGGTCATAGTATAGATATTAGATCAATACTTTTACCTTTAGATTTGTCTAAAGAAACTCGCCAGAAGGTAAACTGGGCATTAAAAATTGCTAAGATTAGTAAGGCGAAAATTAATGTTATTTCGATCCTAGATAAGAATAGCAATAAAGAATCCACTATAAAGGTTCAAATTCAGATGAAACAGGTTATTACTTTCATAAAAAAACAAGGTGTAGATTGTTCTAGTTCTATTATTGACTCAAAAACCGACAATGATCATAAGGCAATTATAAATAGATATATTGAGAGCCACACTAATCTAGATTTAGCAATAATAATGACCCAACAAGAGAACGATTTTACAGAGTTTTTCGTTGGCTCATCAGCAACTGCATTAATCCGAAGTATTAAAATACCCGTTCTTTCTGTAATACCAAGAGAATTAGAAACCATTATTTGGGGCGTATAAAAAAAACAAAGTTTAATAGAAAAAACATGTACAAAAGCGGTATTGATATAATAAGTATTGGAGACGAAATACTTATTGGGCAAATAGTAAATACTAACTCAAGTTGGATGGCGGATAAGCTTAATAACAAAGCTTTGCCGATAAATAGGATTATTGCTATTGCCGACAAGGAGGACGCTATTAAGGAAACTATTACAGAAAGTGGTAAAACGGCAAAGCTAGTTTTAGTAACAGGTGGTTTAGGGCCTACAAAAGATGATATTACAAAAAAAACTGTCTGCAAAATATTTAACAGCAAATTAATCATAAATAAAGACGTAGAAGAGCACGTAAGATTGTTTTTTAAGAAAAGAGGTAAAGATCTAACTAAGATTAACAGCGATCAAGCATTAGTCCCTGATAATTGCAAAGTAGTTTTCAATGAACAAGGCACTGCTCCAGCAATGTATTTCGAAAAAAATGAAACACATTATGTATTTATGCCTGGTGTACCTTTTGAAATGAAGAACTTAATGACAAATTGGGTAATTCCTTATTTTACTTCGCTTTGTAAAGTTCCATATTTAGCACAACAAACTATTCTTACTAGTGGAATGGGAGAATCTTTTCTTGCAGATAAAATTTTAGATTGGGAGAATAATTTAGGAGCAGAAACAAGCTTAGCATACCTTCCCTCTCCTGGCAGAGTCAGGCTTAGAATAAATGTGAAATTAGACAATAAAGCTAATGCAGACAATCTACTTCAAAAGCATATTGATGATTTATACAAAATAATTCCTGACTTAATATTTGGCTCTAACAACGATACTTTAGAAGGAGTGGTTGGAAAACTACTATTAGAAGAAGGCAGTAGTATTTCAACTGCTGAAAGCTGTACTGGTGGACTTATATCTCATAAGATTACTTCTGTATCAGGAAGCTCCAATTATTTTAAAGGCAGCATAATAGCATACAGTAATACCATAAAAAACAAACAGCTAGGCATACCTTTATCAATAATTAAAGAGTTTGGATCTGTAAGCGAAGAAGTAGCAATTCTAATGGCAAAGAATGTAAGGGAAATTATGGGAACAACATATTCAGTATCCACAACGGGCATTGCAGGCCCAACTGGAGGCAGTAAAGAAAAACCTGTTGGCACTGTATGGATAGGCTTTGCATCTGAAGATGGTGTTTTTGCAAAAAAATATCAATTTGGTGACCAAAGAGAACGGAATACAAGCTGGACAGTGCAAACAGCCCTGAATACGATTCGCAAGTTTATAAATAAAAACAAGGCGAAATAAAAGCTTTATATATAAATAAAATAGATTTATTAAAGTAGACATATTAATTTCTATGGCTATAGAACAATGTATCTATTTTAATATCATAGCATTATAAGGAGTGTAAATATTAACAACAAATTACACAATAAGTTTGTGAAATAGAAATATTTTGATTTATTTTGCACTCCGTTTTTGGAAACAAACAATTAAAGAAAATAACGATGTCTAAAATTTGCGAGATAACAGGAAAAAAGGTAATAAGTGGAAATAATGTTTCTCACTCTAAAGCACGTACAAAAAGACGTTTTTACCCAAACCTACAGACAAAGAAATTCTATATTCCTGAAGAGGATAAGTATATTACTTTAAAAGTTTCAGCAGCAGGAATCCGTAAGATTGATAAAAACGGAATAACTGCTTGTATGAAAGAAGCAAAAGAAAAAGGATATATGAAGTAAAAATGACTTGCTTAAGGGCAATCATTAAAGATATTTCTATAAAACCGATATTCGCTTGCGAGTATCGGTTTTTTCATTAATATTGCATCACAAACCTATATAATGTAAGATATTATGAGACCTATAATAAAGAACATAGTAATAGTAATTACAGTATTAGTAATTGGAATGAATTATTCTTGCGCTAAGAGTCAAGAAGCTGAAGATCGAGAGATAATTGAACAGTATATTAGTGACCATAATATAGCAGCTGTAGAATTGGACAATACAGGACTTTTTTACGCAATAGCAGATAAAGGCGGCTCACTTCACCCAAGTTCGAGTGCTACCGTTACTGTAAACTATACCGGAGAACTCGTTGATGGTACTGTATTCGACTCTAACGATAATGTTAAATTAAGTTTACAAAATACAATTGTTGGTTGGAAGTTAGGCATTCCATTGATAGGAGAGAGTGGCAAAATAAAGCTAATGATACCTTCAGGCATGGGTTACGGTACTAAAGCAGCTGGAAGTATTCCTGAAAATTCGGTATTAATATTTGATGTAGACTTATTACTATTTAATTAGAACAATAAGTCAGAATTAAAGGTTTTTTCTACTAATTTTCAATGATTTACTTCAAATAATAGAGCAAACAAAAAAGTTTCATAAAAACATTTTTTATTATTAAAAAAGTTGTACTTTTGCAGCCCTTAAAATAGTAAGGAATAGAAATAAATTTAGATATATAAGTTATGTATGCAATCGTAGAGATCGCTGGTCAACAATTCAAAGTGGAAAAAGGTCAAGAGATTTTTGTTCACCGCTTGGAAGGCGAAGAAGGCGCAAAGCTTGATTTTGATAAAGTTCTTTTAATAGAGGACGGAAAGAAAATCAAGGTTGGAACACCAAATGTTGAAGGTGCCAAAGTTTCCACAAAGATTCTATCTCACCTAAAGGGTGACAAAGTAATCGTTTTCAAGAAAAAACGCCGTAAGGGCTATAGAGTTAAGAACGGACATCGTCAGTACTTAACTAAAATTAGTATTGAAAGCATTACAGCGTAATTTTAATTTAAGTCGAACATTAAAAATTTAAAAACATGGCTCATAAAAAAGGTGCAGGTAGTTCAAAGAACGGTAGAGAATCGGAAAGTAAACGATTAGGAATTAAGATTTATGGTGGTCAAGCAGTACGTGCTGGCGGTATTATTGTACGTCAACGCGGAACAACTCATCACCCTGCAGTAAATGTAGGAATGGGAAAAGACCACACATTATATTCTTTAGTTGACGGAACTGTAGAATTCAGAAAGAAAAGAGATAATCGCTCTTATGTTTCTGTTGTAGAATTTCCAGTAGAGGAATCTGCTAACTAAAAAATAAAAAATATGTAATAAAGCCACTTACCGAATTCGGTAAGTGGCTTTTTTTTTGTATGTTTGCCTTGCACATAAACACACATATTATTAAATAAAAAACAAAAATGAAACACTTATCTTTTTTACTACTTTTTTTTATTTTTGCAGGGTATAGCACTGCTGCACAAGAACTTATAAAACCAAGTGAAGTACCAAGCAACATTATTAGACGTTTCGAACAAAAAAATAGAAATGTTAGCGATACTAAGTGGTATAGAAATGAGCACAAAACTTATACTGCTATATTTATTGACAAGGGAAATAAAACAGAAATTACACTAGATAGTGGAGGAAAAGTAATAAAAAAAGTACAAATAATTAAACTAGAGAAACTTAATAATAAGATTTCTACTGACCTAAAAAAGAATCACAAAGATTTAGATGCTATTTCAGCAACGCTAATAGAGGAAGGCAGAAACGATAAGTACTACTCTATTATCCTTCACAAAAGTCAAGGCAGAAAAAAAGCTCCTTTAGTATATGAAATACAATACGATTTCCAAGGCAAGTTAATTACAATGTACGAGCCCGAAGAAGCTGATATTATAGAGGAGTCTAACAAAAAAGATAGCTACGACGATGACCTTGACGAAGACCTTGAAGACCTTGAAGAAGTTGAGTATAATGTAGATATTAAGAAATCTGGACTACCAGGCCCTGCTGGAGCATACCTTAAGAAAAGATTTGACCTAGATTATCATTATCCTACTATTAGACTTAATAAAAACCAAAGATATGGCCCTCATTACTTTGTAGAAGTAAGAAAAATAGGTGAAGGTAAAACTTATCAATTTTGGTTTGACACTCATGGTAACTTATTGAGAGAAAAAACTACTACTGATTAATTTAAAAATTAGTGTAAAAACAAAAAACCATTTGAGTAATACTCAAATGGTTTTTTGTTTTTATAAGCTTACTAAAATCCTATATTAGTATTATCTACGTATACAGTATATAGCATTTGTATATTTTTTACAATATTCTGATTCCAATGAATTGGGTGGGTTAGCAAGCAAATACTCTTCTTGCCTTGCTTAAAAGCTTTTGCAGGAGCGCCAAACTTCTTCCATTCAAAGTTATTATAAATTGAACTGTCGGAAATATATGCATCAAACTCCTTCAATATTTCAGGATTATAGGTATTAAAATCAATACCATAATCAATCAAACGAGTATAATCTATAATTTCCACATTTGTAGTTTGGAGTATTCTATTAACTTTATCGCCATGAGAGCAAATAGTTCTAATCTTCCAAAACCTTTTTTCAAAATCGTTAAGTTCATCACCTAATAAATTAAAACAGTGATGCAATACATCTTTAGTAACATCCTTTTTATTAGTAATTTGGTTCTTCTTAGCATAAGTAGCTAATGTTTCGTAATGTAATGAAACTTCAAATCCAGAATCATGCATCTCTTTCATAATTCTATCATTAACACTTAGCCAACGAAAGTAA
Source organism: Bacteroidales bacterium (assembly GCA_029939445.1). Classification (GTDB taxonomy): domain Bacteria; phylum Bacteroidota; class Bacteroidia; order Bacteroidales; family UBA1556; genus UBA6267. Next base: position 410 of record JAOZSY010000026.1, on the reverse strand, counting down.
TAAGTGGATTTTACACCTAAGCTCTTCTCTAGCTTATACATATCATAAGCACCTTTATAGTCATAATCAACATCATGACGTAGAACTAATACTTTAGTATTGCTCCCTTTATACTTATCGTACCAATCAATTAAAGAAGTAATTACATAACCTTCTTTTTGGGCTTGTAGCAAAATCTCCTTATAATCATTCAACCTATTTTTCTGAATGATTTTTTTATAAAACTTCAAATTCATATTAACAAAAATACACTATTTAGTTTAATGTTATTGGGTCTATTTATATTTCATAAACAAACGAACAGGTTTTTTCTAAACATATGCTAAGTTTATTATATTTAGTTTAATAATTATAGTATTTTTGTAGAAATAAACACAAATTTTATGAAAATATTAATGCTTTTAGAGCAT
>JAOZSY010000430.1 GCA_029939445.1 Bacteroidales bacterium | reverse complement strand
AAAGTTAGGATTAATGATGGTAGCAATACCAAATTCGATAACATTGCCGACAATAGGGTAAATGAAATTAATTTACCAAGAGATTGAGTCCCTCCAAAAGAAGATAACATAAATACCGAAAACCCTAAGAAAAGCACCACCGACGAGTAAATCATTGAGTTTGCAGTTTCATGGAAAGCATTTATTACAGCTTTTTTAATATCATTTGATTGAGCCTTTAATTCCATACGGTATCGCGAAAGAAAATGTATGGTATTATCAACAGAAATACCAAGAGCAATACTAAAAATCAATATTGTTGATGGTTTTAATGGAATGCCATAAAAACCCATAAGAGCTGCAGTAAGAATTTGTGGAATAAGGTTGGGAAGAAGAGCTATTGCTGCCATTCTAAACGAATTGAATAAAGCCCACATTATTCCGCCAATTACCATTACCGCAAGAAATAAACTCAATAATAGGTTATTAACCAAGAATTTTGTTCCTTCCAAAAACACAACACTTGTTCCGGTAAGAAACACATCATACTTCCCTGGCTTAAATATCGCATTAATTTTAGGCTCCAAATCGGCTTTTAAAGCATCTATCTCGGGGCTGCTAATATTTGCCATTTGTACGCTGATACGAGTTACTTGCATATTGCTATCCACAAACGAATTTATCAATGTGCGTTTGTTTTGACCCATATCTTTGGGTAGGTAACTCATTATAAAAGCCTGCTCTCTGGAGTTAAGCAAAGAATATTTTTCTGGATCGCCATTATAATATGCTTGCTTAGCAATTTTTACCACATCAGCTACCGATATGGATTTTGAGAATTCCTTATACGTAGCCAAGGTGTCCTGCAATTTATCCAAGCGCTTCAAGGTGGAGGTTTTTAATACTCCTTTTGGTTTTTTTGTATCAATCACTATCTCAAAAGGAAGAATGCCGCTAAACTCTTTCTCAAGAAAAATCATATCCTCATAAATTTCTCCATCTTGAGGAATATCATCAATCACATTTCCAGTAGTTTCGAGCATGCTCATTCCAATAATACCACCCGCTATAACTATGGTAGTAAATATATATACTACTGTTCTATTATTTAATATTAGACGTTCGATATAACTAATAAGTGTACTTAATCCTTTTCGGTCTAAGTGCTTTAAATGACGTGATTTTGGATCAGAGCCAAAACTAAAAAATATTGGAATCAATGTAATTGAAAGTACAAAAACCATCATTATAGACAATGAAGCTATTACACCAAACTCCACTAATAATGTGTTTCGGGTAATAATAAATGCGGCAAAACCTATTGCCGTGGTAAGGTTTGTAAGAAACATTGCTGCGCCAACACGCTGTATCATTCTAGCCAGAGCTTTAACCCTGCGCTTATGAGATCGGTATTCGCTATGGTACTTATTAAGTAAGAAAATATTATTCTCCACAGTAAGAACAATAATTAGTGGAGGAAGTATTCCCGTAAGAATTGTTATTTCGAAACCTAAGGATTGTAATAGACCCAAGACCCATATTACTGCAACTAACATCACAATAAGTGGGTAAAATAATGCTTTGAAAGATCTGAAAAATATTAGTAATAATAATGACGCAATAACAATGGTAACTGCTGTAAACATCAGAAGTTCATCCTTTATTATTTTCGACATTTTTGTACGAATAA
>JAOZSY010000179.1 GCA_029939445.1 Bacteroidales bacterium | reverse complement strand
TCGTCTTCTAATAGGAAAATATATTCCAATTTATTTATAACGTATTTTGATATCAAATTGGTATTATAAATATAGATTTATGAGGTTTGAGACTACGGCCATTATTGTTCAAGTTCCAAACTTATTCAACAATAATCTTCACCATTTCATCAATTTCGCTATTATATAATTTTAGATAATAAATTCCTTTGGCGAATCCTCTCAAATCTATTGTTCTATTAATAAATCCATTTGCTGATGCGATATTCTTTTGAACTATTATTTTTGCTGATGAATTGTAAATTTGCATCTGAAAATTCTTATCAGTATTTAGTTGTCCAGTGATTATGAAAACACCATAAGATGGATTTGGGTAAAGCAATAGTTTGGCTTTGGTTTCTGCATTATTAATGGTTGTGCAATTAGTAAAGCTGATGATAATAGTATCATTGTTCTGACATCCATTATCGCCAATTATTTGTAAGCTTATTTCTGTACTGTTTAGTCCAACTTCGATCGAATCAATTGTTATTGTTGCAGATGTGCTATTTGTTGACCACAACTGTGAATACGCCTCAGGGCCAGAGTTTAAATCGATACTCATATTAGCACAAATAATAGTATCATTGCCCAAATTTATTTTAGGTAAAGATAGAGCTTGAGCATATATGCTAGTGTCAAAAATACAACCAAAAGTGTCTATAACAGTATTTGTAAATTTATAAATACCTGTGTCATCTAATAATACATTTATAGTGTTTCCGTTATTACTGATAATGTTGTCAGAATTATTCCAGGTTTGTGAATTGAAAATTTGCTGGAAATTATAAACCGAAGAATCACCAAAGTTGATTCCCCACCCAAAAATAAAGCCATTATCAATAGCCATATTATCGGTAATATCTAAAGTCCAATTTCCATTTATTGGGCAACCGATAAGGTTTACCATAGGGTCTTCGGGTTTATAGCTTACAATAGGTAATGAGCCAGTGGCTGTACTATTTGAAGGGTAATTTATTGATGGAGGCATATATGAATGGGAGGTATAGCTAACTCCAGATAAGTTAACATACGAGTATGTGTATGTAGTAGTATCTAGCAATGTCTCAGTTCCTTGTGCACTCCAATGATATTCATAACCAACACCAGGAATTTGATTTGAATTATTATCAATAGGTTCTCCTAAAAATGTGGAGCTTCCTCCAGGATATGACTTTAAACTAACATACTGACCATTAGGGCAACTTAGCTTTATTTGAATATCACCCATATAACTATGTTCCAATATAGCCCAAAATGTTATCAAGTTGGTGTCTTGAAGGCTTAAATCCTGGTTGCCAAATATATGTACAGAGGAGGAATAAGTAACTCCACTTCCATCTGGTAAATATGTAGTATCGTAGAGTGCAAAAGTTGGGGAATTAAGGTTTCCGGCCAATATGTTTGCCGTTAATAATGTAGTGTCGCCTATGCAAATGTCATTTGTATCTTGTAAACTACCATAAAAAACAGGACTTGGTGTAATTATGATTCGTATTTGAATTAAATTGTCAGAAATACAATTATTAGTATCAGTAGCGGTAAGATTTATTAGTCTTACTTGTGATGAGGCATTATCTATAGTCAATGTATTGTTTGTAGGAAAATTTGTGCCAATGTTATCATTCCAGTTGAATGAAACCAAAGTGTCGTTTTGATGGTACGAAATATCATTATTTGAATAATTACCAATAGCTTTTATATAAATAGAATTTCCAGGACAGGCATAAATCTCGTATACACCATTATTTAAAGTTGCAGTTGGAATTGTTGTCTCAATAGAAATACTGAAATTTTGACATGCAGTTTTTTGAGCTATACTATTAAATGATAATAATAAAGTAAGGATAGCTGTTAGTAATAAGATGATAGGGTTCATTTAAAAATATATTAGAAATATTAATATAAGTTTTTTTGATTTGTTTTAATCGGTATTAGCAATGCAAATATAAATAATATTTTATAAGGTTTGAGTAAATTATCTGAAAATGTGTTAGATGGGGCCTATTATAATGATGTTTGATATCCTTTTTTGCAAACGGGTATCTTGCTGTATCTTGGGAATTCCTATCCGATGATTAAATTAATCTACAGTCTCAGTTTATGGTAAGTAACTAATGTGGTTGTCAAAACATAAATCACCACGAAATAATTAACCATTAATAATTAACCATTAATAATTAACCATTAATCCTTAATCATTATTTCCTCAATCTCCTCCACCCTAACTGGGTAGTCAGCCATAAGGTCAATGGGCTCATCCTCAACAAGCATATCTGTTTCAATACGAATACCTATTTCTTTGTCTTCGATGTATAATCCTGGCTCACAGCTTAGTACCATTCCTTTCTTAAAAACCGTATCTTTTGTGCCTACATCATGCACATCCAAACCAATAAAATGTGCTGTGCCATGGGGAAAGTACTTTTTAAATAATGGATTTTCTAAATCTTGTTTTTTAACATCTTCAGTTGTAAATAGTCCAAGTTTAATCATTTCATCCTCCATCCATTTTTCCACTTTAGCATTAATCTTATTTATGGTATTGCCTGGAGTATATAGTTTCTTAGCCTTTTCAAAAACATCAAAAACGGCATTATAGTATTTTGCTTGAATAGAAGTGAATTTTCCATTTACGGGTATAGTCCTAGAGCAATCGGCAGCATAATATCCATAATCAGCACCAAAATCCATTAATAATAAATCTCCGTTTTTGCAGATTTTGTTATTCTCAATATAATGTAGAATGCAGGCATTTTTTCCTGATGCAACTATTGGATCATAAGCATGACCATTTGCTCCTTGCTTCAAAAATTCATAAGTAATTTCTGCTTCAATTTCATATTCCATCATATTAGGTTTCAGTGATTTTAAAACCCTATAATATGAATCTTTGGTAATGGCAACAGCCTTTTTTAGAAACTCTAATTCTATCTCTTGTTTTATTAATCTTTGTTCCTGAATTAAACTATTAATACTAATATATTTTTTATTAGGATATTTATTCTTTATAAAATCAAGTCTTCTACAGTTACTACTTTTAGTGTTGTCAAAAGAAATAATATTAGGAGTTTCCAAATAATAGATGTTCTCTACTGCATCACTTATATTATTTAAAAACTTGTCGAATTCAGAATGCCATTTTATATCTTTAATACCAGATATTGCTTTTGCTTCTTCAATTGAGTGTTTCTCTCCATGCCAAATTCGTTGCTTTTCATCTATTTGTTTAACGAATAACATAGGATCAAACCTCTTTTGATTTTTAATAGAAGCTAAAATCAGTATAGTTTCTTCCTGAGCTATGCCACAAAGATGATATAAGTTAGAGTTTTGTCTGAATTTGTATTGTTGGTCCCCGTTTTTAGGGTATTCATCAGGCGAAAAAAGCATAACTATACTATTGGGTAATAAATTAGTAATAAGCTTATTACGATTATTAGTAAAGAGTTCTGAATCGATAGTTAAGTGTTTCATGATAATTCTATTTAGAAGCGTTTTAAATAAACTATGTACAGTACAAAAATGCACATAATTTTCATAGATTTGTAGTTCTAAAGATAAAATTAATTTAATTTTGGGAAACTAAAATCACAATTGAGTTAAAACCATAATTATTTTTCTTTAGAAACTATTGAATTTAACGCTAGAATTAAAAATTAAGGCTAGTGAAATTATTATATTAACTTTTAAACGTTTAACAACCAAAACACTATGAGTAATTCACTACTTAAGTACGCATCAATAACACAAAAGATTAGCATGTCCATTTTGGGCTTGTTCCTTGCGATGTTTTTATTGGTGCATCTTACAATCAACCTCATGCTCCTGCTTCCTGATGAGGGAGAGCTGTTCCGAGCATCTGCAGAATTTATGGGAACCAACCCTTTTATTATGGTTTTTGAGTATGTTCTTTTTGCAGCCTTTTTTGTCCACATAGTTCTGGGCATAATATTATGGTTTCAAAACAATCAAGCTCGCCCCATAGCTTATGTAAAAACTAATGTTTCAGAAACTTCCTTTTTCTCGAAGTATATGATTCATACAGGAATCATTCTTTTAATCTTCCTTATTTTGCATTTTGTTCACTTTTACTTTGTTAAAATCGGCTTAGTAGATGCTAGTACAACATATTTATTTGAAGGTCATGAGCATCCTGACTTCTATATTATGGCTAAAGAATTACTTATGCAACCATTAATGGCAGGTATTTACATTATCTCATTTCTAACTTTAGGTTTTCACCTAAATCATGCTATTCAATCAGGTTTTCAATCTTTAGGATTAGAGCATAGTAAGTACACCGCAGCAATAAAAATAATTAGTACTCTTTATTCATTATTAATTGCTTTTGGTTTTTCAGTTATCCCAGTCATATTAATAATTCAAGGATAATAATTTATTTTAAGAATTTTCATCATAATACACATATATAAGATATGATAAAATTAGATTCAAGAATCCCAGAAGGCAAAATGGCCGATAAGTGGACGAACTATATCGACCATGCAAAATTAGTTAACCCTTCTAATAAGCGTAAGCTTGATATTATTATCGTTGGAACAGGTCTGGCAGGAGCTTCAGCAGCTTCTTCACTTGGCGAAATGGGATATAAAGTAAAGGTGTTTTGTTATCAAGACAGCTCACGTCGTGCGCATAGTATTGCAGCACAGGGTGGAATAAATGCAGCAAAAAATTATCCAAATGATGGCGACAGCGTTTATCGTTTGTTTTATGATACAGTAAAAGGAGGTGATTATCGTGCTCGTGAGGCTAACGTTTATCGCTTGGCTGAGGTTAGTAATAATATTATTGATCAAGGAGTAGCACAGGGTATTCCTTTTGCTCGTGACTATGGTGGGTTATTAGACAATCGTTCGTTCGGTGGAGCCCAAGTAAGTAGAACTTTCTACGCTCGTGGTCAAACGGGTCAGCAGTTGCTTCTAGGTGCATACTCTGCCCTTAGTCGTTCAATAAAGAATGGTCAGGTTGAATTATTTGCCCGTAGAGATATGCTTGATGTTGTTAAAATTGATGGTCGTGCGCGTGGTATCATTGTACGTAACCTTGTTACTGGTGAGTTAGAAAAGCATGCTGGTCATGCAGTAGTTCTTGCTACTGGTGGTTATGGTAATGTATTCTACCTTTCTACAAATGCAATGGGTTCAAACGCTTCTCCAATATGGCAGGCTCACAAACGTGGTGCGGCTTTTGCTAATGCTAGTTTTGTGCAGATTCACCCAACATGTATTCCTGTACATGGTGATTTCCAATCAAAACTTACTCTTATGAGTGAGAGTTTACGTAATGATGGTCGTATTTGGGTTCCTAAACATAAAAAAGATGCTGAGGCCATTCAAGCAGGTAAGCTTAAGCCTACAGATATTAAAGAAGAGGATAGAGATTATTATTTAGAGCGTCGTTATCCTGCATTTGGTAATCTAGTGCCTCGTGATGTTGCATCGCGTGCTGC
>JAOZSY010000429.1 GCA_029939445.1 Bacteroidales bacterium | reverse complement strand
TCTGTCTGTAATTTGTATAGTTTTTGTGGTAACACCAGTTTCCCAATCAATAGCATCTGAATCTGCAATGTCAGTGTCAAAATCAAATAATGTAAGATTTATGTTTTCGAATTTCAGTCCTAATGAATATATCAGAAGGTCAACTGTTTTATTATATCCTTGAGAAGTGATTTTGTTCTGTGATGCATCCTGCCAAAACACATCAAGTATTTCTGGATTTGATGCACTTACGGTTGTGGTTTTAACATACGTCTTTGTGGTATTATGGTCGGGGCTATTTCTAAATACTTCTACATATACCTTTTTACCATCAAGCCATTTTGAAAATTTAATAATTAATTTATTTATTATCTGATTATTTTCCTCAACTGTTTCTATTGTTGCTTCTAGATAGGCCTGTTCATTAACCAAATTTATAAACTCATATTGAATTTGTTTCTCATACAAATCATCATCTGGTTCAGGTATTATTGTTCGTTCTTCAATAATTACAAAATCCAACTTATTATTCATGAGTCCCCCATCAACCCACAATACCCATCTCAAATTATCTTTATCGGCTTTATAAGCTATTAGGTCATCTCCAGTATAAGAACTTTCTGGTTTTTTATATTCTGTTAATTTATACACTGCATCCACTCCAGAATCAACAGTAGAAGGTCCTGTTACTATTTTGGGATATGCTTTTATTTCTTTTGTAATTGTAGTTGCGGTTAATATTGCCGCTGCATTTGTTGTTAGAATCATTATATTAAAGTTTAACAATTAATTTTTTTGTAAAATAGTTTGATAAGAAAATACACATATATTAGACAAATTATATTATACGGTATGGAAAAAATCAAAACAAATGGTCCACATATAGCTGCATCCCTAATATTACTTAAGGCTTTTAAAAAGAAGTTAGAATACCCACCTAGGTAATGAGTAGTCCCCATATCATGATATGCCCACAATATCCCACCTAATACAACTGATATACTTAACCATAATAATAGAAAAAGAATGGTAAAATAAATTTTCGTAAACAGTTTTTTTGCTAGTGTTTCTTTTTTAAATACCAATAATGATATAAATAAACTAATCGATGGGATTGCTATATATGATACCTTGTATATTCTAATGAATGGAACGTAACCTTGTATATGACTAAGGTATTCATCCCAATTTATATATTCTAATGTATAACGCATGATAACAGTCCCAATAAAAAAAGCTAATGCAGTTAGTCCAGATTTTGTAATTTGTCTCATATTATAAAAGTAAATTCAAATGGTGTAACATTTAATTCTTTAACTTCGGAATAATAATGATAATTATATCCTTTACCTAATTCTGTGCGATAATTACGATAATCCATATTACTAATCTTAAATTCCCCTGCTTTAGTGTACATATTTATTCTATCAACATCTTTTTCAAGAAAATCCCAAGCACCTAATTTTTCATCGGTATACTCTCCATCCTCCATACTATCAAAATCAAAATTATCTTTGATATATACTCCGATTTTTTGAATAGTTACTTTTACATCTGTAGGGTTAACATATTCCAAAATTCCTTTAGCAGCAACATGCCAATTGAATGAGGCGAATGTGCCAAAAAAATCATCTAACGGCTCAAGCGGAATCATACTAATTTCATACCCTCTAAAACAATAATAATACTGTTCA
>JAOZSY010000428.1 GCA_029939445.1 Bacteroidales bacterium | reverse complement strand
TATAAAGGTGTTATTTAAGATGTGTTTACCCTACATATTAATAATAATTCTATTCCTCTTATATAATAATTGCAATAATAACTATCTATACAACATTAATGACTTTACTAGTTTATGTGTTTTACCATTATGGTCCTTCACTCTAATAAAAAAACTATACATTGCGTCAGGAGCTTTTTCTCCTGTATTTTTATGAGTTCCATCCCAACCTTCTAATCTATCACGACTCTCATATACAAGCTCTCCCCATCGATTGTATATATATATTTCGAAAGTGGACCAATCATAATTATCTCCTTTTATAAAAAAGAAATCATTAATATTGTCTCCATTGGGAGTAAAGGCTGTTGGAGCAATTATTTTTGGAGGATAACCTATCTCTAATCCTTTACAAATAGAGTCTATACAACCATGTACTGATGCAACTTTCATACATACAACATATGCCCCAGTATCAGAATAAATATGTTGAGGATTTTTTTCTGTAGATGTATTAAAGTTAATATTATACATATCTCCAAAATCCCAATTCCAATAATAACCAACATTAGACATATCACTAAAATTAACAACTGGATCGATTATACTAATCTGTTCAGGATGAAAACTGAAATCAGCTACCGGTGTAGGATAAATATTTAATCCTGATGATAAGTTTAAAGAATCTTTACAGCCAAATATATTTTCAACAACAAGTTTAATATTGTAAGTTCCAGGTGAGGAATAAGTATGAGAACTATTATAAGTTGCACTTGTATCATCATCCGTAAATACATCTCCAAAATGCCATATAGTATTTAAAGATGTGTCATTACTTAAATTTTGAAAAAACAAAGGAATATCTTCACAAGTAGCTCCATTTTGAATAATAAAATTAGCAGTAGGAGATTCGTTTACAACTATCGTATCAAAAGCTGCCTCTGAACTACAACCGTTCTTTATTATTACTAATTCAATATTTTTAACACCTATTGTAGGCCATTCTACATTGTATGGACCATTACCATTTCCTGAAATCATATTTCCATTGTCTAAATCAAAATTTATTTGATATGGTAATTGTGCAGATGATGTAATATTTATTTCAGAACTCGAGTTTAAACAAATAGGAGATGTTGCATTCAATGAAATTATAGGTGTATTAGTAACAATTATTGTTGATGTATCAGAATCATAACAACCAAAATAATTAAAAGCGCTTACCCCTATAGATACAGAAGCTATTGGACTCGCATAAATTGGATTTGTAGTTTTACCATTACTCCAAATATAGTTAACAATAGTTTGATCGCTAGTTACTGTCAGTAGTATGCTATCACCACTGCATATACCACCATTCTTTGGGCTTACTATTATATTTGGGGGTTCTATAACATGCACTATACTGGTCGCTATATTAGAACAGTTATTAATATCTGATCCTATTATCGTATAAATTGTTGTATTATTAGGCGTTGCTATATTTGTTGATCCCGTTGGCGATTGCAAACTATTAATTGGTAACCATTGATAATTAAGGCCGCCACTAGCTACCATAAAAGAGGAGGACCCTTCACAAATAGAGTCTATCGCTGGAGTAACAGAAATATTTGGTAATTGGTTTACAACTACCGTTGTAGAAGCGGTATCCATACAGCCATTAGTGTCGGTTGCTGTTACTAGATAATTTGTTGTTGATGGTGGATATACAA
>JAOZSY010000178.1 GCA_029939445.1 Bacteroidales bacterium | reverse complement strand
CAAACACCAATTCCTTACGGAGTGCCGGTTCGAGCCCGGCCCTGGGTACAAATTACAAAAAGCCTCTGATTTTCAGGGGCTTTTTTGTTTATATCTGCTAAAGTAATAATGCTCATTACCAACTAATAGACCTACTTTTTAATATTTAATGACTTATGACTAAGCGTTCAATATGCGTATGTTTTTCATTCTGAATACTGATAATATATACTCCATTCGCCAAATACGATATATCTATTCGCTCATTATTCTTACTCTTATTGCTTAGTATAAGTTTCCCCTGTATTGAGTAAATGCTGTAATTAAATGAGGTATAATAAGTATTTTCAATTTTAAAGAAATCATTAGCCGGATTAGGAAATATACTGATAATATTATCATAAGATATAGGATTATCAATATCGCTAATCAGTTTATCAATATTGTATATATATATCAACCCTTTATTTTTTATGGACTTTTCGCCGCCAGTACTAACCATAAGATTATCGTTAAAAACAAAAATATTGTTTCCAAAATAAATACTTGATTGAGGGGCAAAATAAGTTGTGTCTTTTTTCCATACGCCACTTTCATAAGTTAGCATTTCAATATTTCCATCATCTTTTAGATTTTCGTCATGGCGAGGTGAAGTAATAAAGATAATACTATCTTTTATAGCAACCTTAGACCCGAATAAATCGTGGCCTCCAACATTAGAAGAAATTATAGGATTAGAATTTAACTGCCAAGTATTATTATAAGTAGCAACATATGCCGCTCCAGCAAAAAAATAGTCTTCGCTAGAGTTATTGACTGTGGTATGAGGTGCTCCTATTACTAAAGTATTATTTTCAACTGCAATACTTACTCCAAAATTGGAACTCGCATTACTCACATTCTCCCTAAAGAAGGTGTCTAATTGCCATGCTTGGTTTTGATTTTTATAAACAAAAACTCCTCCATTAATTTGTGAATTGCTAGTTGCTGGAGCTCCTATAAACAAGAAATCAGAATTTAAGCAAATGCTTTTGCCAAATTCAAAATCTACATCAAATGGAGATTGGATTTTCTGAGATAAAATATACTGCCCAGCTTGCTTTTTGTAAACAAAAACACAACCCGAATCTAAGTTTGGAGCTCCTACATAAAGATAATCTCCAAATAGCTGAATGGAGGCTCCAAAATTCATATTCTTTTGACTTGAGTTGGCATAAATATCCTGAGAATGGATCCAACTACTGCCTTGCTGAGTGTATATGGAAACAGCACCCGCCATAAAACCCTTTGTATCATTTCCTAATTCACTAACTGCTAAATAATCGCCATCCATACTAAGCTTATAGCCAAAAAGTTGGTATGGCTTTTTATTCACCGCACTTATATTCTGAACAAAATCCCAATTAGCTCCGTTCTTTTCATAAATATAAACACTCCCATTACCATAGTCATCAATACTATCGCGAGGATCGGACACGCAGCAATAATCTCCAGAACCTGAAATATCCCATCCAAAATGATTTTGATGCCCAATGGATAGATTACTAAGTGTATAACCCTGACCTCTTACCGACAGCCCTATGATTAGAGCTAAAACTATACTGAAAAAAAATATCTTGTTTTTCATAATTATTACATCTTTTTATTACTTATTTAGAATAATTAAATAACTAATCTTCCTCCTTAATTCTTACATTTACGATATTGGGGACTCCTGTATAATGTATTAAATCCCCTCTTTTAAATACAGAAGTAGAATCCACTTTATAATCTGATGGTATATAAAACTCTATGCGATATAAGCCTGTATCTAATAAAGCATCGTGATGGCGATGTACATCAAAATAAAAATTACCCATAGAATCGGTATAACAACTAGGCTCTGCATAATCTAATTTAAAGGCAGTTGTATCATTAGCACTTATAGAATCGTTATAAGGAATTATTCGGTTTAAATCCAACTTTCCATTTCTATTCAAATCCAAGAAGACTAGATTATCACTTACACCTTTCATTGCCGTATCTACATTTACAAAAGTTCCCGTAATATTTGGATTTACAATAATACCACTAGAGTATTCAGTATAATGCGGAATGCTAATACTATCACGAAGCACTGCATAGAAATAATACTTATCGCCTGGTTTATTGCCGTAAGCTGACCAAGAAGTATTATGTATTTTAATTCCATTATTGTTATTACTAAGTAGGTTGCCAATAGTATCTATTAATTCACCATCGTAGTTTAATGTATCATCATCTACATATATCATTATTTCTGCTTCATTATAAGAATGTTGCATATTGCTTAAGTCATGCGTTATCATAGATACTGTATTAGAAACTGAATCATAAGTATGTTCAACCTTTACCTGTGGTATCCATGAATATGTTTTTAGTTCTACAACATTATTTAGTCCTGAATAAGATACCTCCAAATCGATAAGTGAATTTGAATGATTAATTTCAGTTTCGATACTCACACTATCTCCAAAAGGCATTCTTATAATAATCTCATAGGTTCCTCTTTGCAGCTCAACAATTTTAGGTTTTGCATTAGTTGTATTCTTAAATGAGTTGAAATAAGCACTTGTATTTACAGTTTCGGTAATTAATAAATATACCTCATCGGTAATGATTGATGTATCACTTTGATCATAAACATAGAAGCCCTGTAAGCTATCAAATAGATTAATCGTTGGTTTATATAATCCATTTGGACCAAGTATAGCAATATCCAGTTGATTTATTGGCATGGAATCCGATAAGATAATCTTGCTGTGTAGAATATCTCCAAATGCATCGTCATTAATTTCTACTTCAAATGCAAAAATACTCTTGTTCTGACTTTTTGCATTTTTTACATCTTTCTTTATATGTTTGATTCCACTTGAACCAATTTTATAAAAATGCTGATTATGAAATTTATACTCAATACCAGCAGTAGCATTAATTAGGCAATGAGTCCAATTACCATCGCACCACCAATGGCTACAATGCACACAGCCAAACTTAAAATGAGTCCAACCTGCTGCAAAACTTGAGTTTTTATGATTCTTATACATTATTAAAGCCCCTCCTACATCTCCTAATTTTTTTCCTCCAATAATTGGTATATCCTTAGGAATTCTTATTCCCACATCACCATAGAATACTTTTGCATTTCTCTTAAGCTTTATTATTGCATCTATCTTTACTCCATAATCAGTAGGTATAACAAATGTACCATCTAGTGTATAGCTATCTTTTTTCCAATTAAGTTTTGTATCAATAGTAGCTTTCCCAATATCGCTATGCCAGGCATTATTATGAAGATAAGCACCAATATCTAGGTCTAAATTAGCATCAAAATAATCTTTAGTAATTGTACTTTCTCCATCAAAATACATCATAAAACCTTTGGATGATCCATGCTCATATGGAGCGCCATCACTTAGCTTAAAACCTCCACTAAATTTATTATCAACAAAATCGTAGCCCGCATCTGCACCTTGTAAGAAAACACCAATATCGCCAATGGGAATTCCCTCTTTTGGTGGCAATATATCAAAACCAAGCATAAAACTATCGACTTCTAATTTACCATTAGATTTAGCTAAATCGATCATCCCCTCTGCTTCAAAGGAATTTCCTATTATTGCATTGCAAGTAACTTCTATATTAGTATTACTGTAATCTATAATAAGTTTTTCAAGAGTCATAACCTCCAGATTAACTTCCTCAAGCTTTAGCTCCAAATTATCAATCTTAAATTTCGACTTTCCATTGGAATTTTTATAAATTTCTATCCCTGGCTGGGCCGCTGTTCCTATTTTAATATCTGCTTTCCACAGTTCTTTCACTTCAAACTCTCCATAAAGGGCTAAAGTATCGTGAGTGGATGTATACGATGTTGTTATAAGTTTATTATTGCTATCGTAACTGGTAGAATAATGATCTAAAACCATTGGCCACTGTATTCCTGCATCTTTAATAATAAACTCCATTCCACCAATTTTAAGATCGCTATGCACATCAATATTTATTGCTTTTAGGTCACCATTCTGAAAAATAATTCCCGGATTTGCTTGATTTCCAAAATCACAATCAAGTTCGTTTGAATCAATAATAATTAATACACTATCGTATAATTCAAATTGAGAGGCTCCACGATTATACTCAAAAGTTAGAGCTTTAGGATAGATTTCAAGAGCCTTCATTTTAAAATCCTTATTAATCCCCATCCTGAATTTATCTAAATCCCCATCACGAAACTCAATTCCTATATTTTCACCTAGCAGAGAATCATTGGCATACTTCAGAAAAATTGAATCGCCAGAAATGGCAAAAATATCGCTGGTATCTACATAAAATAGATTCAGATTATAAGTTCTACATTCAAAGCTCTTGACCTTTATTTCTGTGCCAATATCTATATCCACTTCAGATACTGCCCCATTTTTAAAAATAAGACCAGGGTTATTCTTTGTGCCACATTGTATATCTAACGAATCCTGTCCGTATTCAATAGTAATATCTCCTTCAAAAATCTGTATTTCATTTTGTGCCTTATCATATTCCACCTGTAGGTTATCAGTTTTAAATATTAGACTTTTAAGCTTAAAATTATCCGATATTCGCCCATTAAATTGAATTATCTCATTACTCTTTATTACTAAACCAGGCGGAATAAACTCTAATGATACACTATCCTTATTTACAGAATTAGTATCTACAAAAAGAGAAATACTTCCTGAACTTATTCCATAAAATGATGAATCTACCATCCAATTTAGATGCAACGAATCTGAAACAAATGCAAAACCCAATAAACTTCCATCGCCTGTAATACCAATGCTAATATCTTCTAATACACCATTCTCAATTAAAAGACCGGGTTGTTGATTAGTTCCAAAATCGATTCCTATGGTATCATTTTTCACAATCATAGTCATTGGTCCACCATACATTTCGTATAGGTCTTTTGTGGCTTCATATTCTAAATTAATATTCACCATATCTATATTTAAACCCATTAAATGAATAGAATCGGATAGCCCAAAAGTAAAATACACAAGGCTCCCATCTTGAATAAGTAATCCTGGGCTTTGAGCATCGCCTAAATGTGCCAAAATACGATGTGTTGATGTAGAATTAGTAGAATCTCTATGCCCATATTCCAACTCTAAAGTATCGCAATAGAAACTAAACGCATTGGAATCGCCTTGATATTCAATAAATAAGCTATCCACTATTAATGTAACACCATGCATTTGTATTGAGTCTGTAATAATACATAGGAGTTGCTCCACTACATCATTTTTATATACTAAACCAGGATTACTAGCATCACCAAACCCAACATTCAATGTATCATGTGAATACATAAAAGTAATGGTATCGCCGTACATAGTAAATTCTTTTGTTTGAGAATTAAAATCCAATATAGTATTAAGCAAAATCAGTTTTACACCAGCAACTTGCAATGTATCATTAATGGTAGCATGAATTGAAGGAAGCACCTGAGATTCGTGATTAGAATGATAACACCAAGAAGTAGTATCCAAATTAAATCCCCATTTAAGCTCTGCAAAATGGAATG